>CATZRJ010000003.1 GCA_958423535.1 uncultured Collinsella sp. | reverse complement strand
GGCAAAAAGGTGGCTAGCGCCCAGAAAAGTCCACGCGTTTTTAGACTGGGACAAAGTACTACAACAGGTGAGATTCCGTCAAGAAAAACCGAGGAAAAAAGTGAGCCTCTGCCCGCCGTACCTGTGGCGGTCGTTCCCCGAACGAGACGGTGCTGTTGGGGACTGTCTCGATCTGTAACAGTTGGGGCTAGTTTTGGTCGATGGATGTTACAAATTGAGATTGTTGAGGATGGGTGGGGGTAGCTAATTCGGACGGGGCTATTTTAAACATTGGGAAATCGAGCGTGGCAAGCATATGTCTTCGGGGTATAAGACGGCTAATTGTATGCCGCCCTATGAAAGGAACCCTTATGCCCAGCGTTGCCGTTCTCGCCGCCGATGGCTTTGAAACGATTGAATGCCTGACCATGGTCGACGTCATGCGTCGCGGCGGTGTGCGCGCCACGCTCGTCTCGATCATGCCTACGCGCGAGGTCGTGAGCTCGCTGCAGATTCCCGTGACCTGCGATGCGCTCTTTGACGAGATCAACTTTGACGAGTATGACTGCGTCGTGCTGCCCGGCGGCCTGCCCGGTGCCACCAACTTGCGCGCCGACCAGCGCGTCTGCGATGTCGTCTGCGAGTTCGCCGCGACCAAGCACGTTGCCGCCATCTGCGCCGCCCCGTTTATCCTAGGCGAGCTTGGTCTACTCGAGGGACACCGCGCCACGTGCTTCCCCGGCTTTGAGAAGAGCTTCCCCGAGGGCACTTATACCGGCGAGAAGGTCACGCAAGACGGCAATATCATCACTGCCAGCGGCATGGCACAGTCACTCCCCTTTGCCTTGGAGCTGCTGCGCACACTCGCCGGCGACAAGGCCGTCGAGAAGGTCGCCGAGGGCATCCAACTATGATTTTGGCTTCGCAATCGCCGCGCCGTATAGAGCTGATGCGCGAGGCAGGCTACAACATTCGCGTAATTCCCGCGGATATCGATGAAACGCCTTTTGATGGCGAAGCTCCGCTTACGCTCGTCGAGCGCTTGGCGCGTGCCAAAGCCGCCGCCGTCGCGGCCGAGCATGCCGAGCCCAACGAACTGACCGTCGCGGCCGATACTATTGTCACCTTTGACGGCCACATTTTGGGCAAGCCGGCAAACGAGGACGAGGCGCGCGCCATGCTCCGCGAGCTTTCGGGCCGCACGCACCAGGTGGCAACCGGCGTCTGCATCGTTAAAGCCGGCGACGCTACAGCTCCGCATGCCGCCGAGAGCCTGTCGTTTGTCGATGTGACCGACGTGACGTTCTATGAGCTTACCAAAGAGCAGATCGAGCGCTATGTCACCTCCGGCGAACCCATGGACAAGGCCGGAGCCTACGGCATCCAAGGCACAGGCGGCCGCATGCTCGTGCATGACATTTCGGGCGACTTCTACAACGTGGTGGGCTTGCCCATCGCTCGCGTCGCACGCGCGATTCAAAAACTCTCCTAATTGCATCTGGCGCTGGGTATCCCCCAGCGCCTACAATTTTGCCGTACCGTACGGATCCCGACCGGGCATAAGGCCCGGCGGAAAACCGATAGGAGTAAAACATGGATACACTGCTTGAGGCCATTGACGTTTGCGATGTCGATGGCTTTTGCTTCGGCAACTATACGGACGAGGAGGCTGGCACCGGCTGCACCGTAATCGTGGCGCCCGAGGGTGCCACCGGCGGCGTTGACGTACGCGGTGGCGCTCCCGCTTCGCGCGAGACCGACCTGCTGCGTCCTGAGAACACCGTCGATAAGGTCCACGCCGTCTGCCTTTCGGGCGGATCGGCCTTTGGCCTCGAAGCCGCAAGCGGCGTGGCCCGCGAACTCGAGAGCCGCGGCATCGGCCTGCCAGTCGGTCCCACGCAGGTGCCCATCGTATGCTCCAGCTGCATCTTCGACCTCGCCTTTGGCGACCCCACCGTACGCCCCGATATTGAGGCCGGTATCGCCGCCGTGCGCGAGGCGCTCGACCACACTCCCGCCACGCTCGAGCAGGGCAATGTAGGTGCCGGCACGGGTGCCACCGTCGGAAAGCTCATGGGGCCCGCCACCTGCATGAAGGCCGGCCTTGGCGCTGCCGCCGTGGCGCTCGGCCCCATCAAGGTGGGCGCCGTGGTCTCGGTCAACGCCTGTGGCAACGTTGTCGACCCGACCACCGGCGAGTGGGTCGCCGGTATGCGTGCCGCGGCCGATAGCGACCAGATCGTCGACATGGAACTCGCAGCCTTTGCCGCCGCCGGATCCATGCAGATGCCGCTCGACCGCACCAACACCACCATCAGCTGCATCGTCACCAACGTGGAGCTCACTAAGGCCCAGGCCACCAAGGTCTCCCAGATGGCAGCAGACGCCTACGCGCACGCCATCCGCCCCACACACACCACCAACGACGGCGACACCATCTACACCCTCGCCAGCGGCAAACTGGGAGCCCAGGCAAGCGCCTCCGTTCCCCTAGACCTGCTGGGCATGCTCGCCGTAAGGGCCCTAGAAACCGCCATCGTAAACGGAGCCAAAACCGCCAAAACCTCCCACGGCATCCCCGGCGCCGCGAAGTAAACTAGCTCGTCCGGTTGCCCGGTGAGTCTTGGTTATGTTTGCTGCTCTACAGTCCTGGCTCGCACGAAGAGCACATTAAGTGCTCTTCGGCTCGTGCGGAACTCGCGACAAACATAACCAAGACTCACCGGGCAACCTACTCAACAAGATCCCTTTCAGCCCAGGCCCCTGTGTACCGCGCGTCTAAGATCTTCAAATTCAGCTGCCTGACAATCGATTCTTATAGCAGAGGCCCCTTGGCCTTTAGTTTGATACAAGTTCCGCACGAGCCGGAAAGCACTTAATGTGCTTTCCGTGCGAGCAGGACTGTTCGCAGTAGCAAACTAAAGGCCAAGGGGCCCAGTCAACCTATCAGCAGCGATTACTCAGCAGCTAGTTGAATTTGAAGATCTTTGAGGCAAGACGGTATAGGCCGAGTGTGGTTTTGTCACCGGCACGGCCGCGCAGGTTGGTAAAGAAGCCAACCACACCGTAGCGTGCACGACGATACATACGCTCGTCATAGGCCTTCAGATCATTCCACAACGTCTTCAGGCGCTCGTCGGCACAATCCTCGTCGGAAAGCTTAGTAAGCACCGAGCAGATTGCCATCATCATGGTGAAATAGCCCATCATGTACGAGCGCAGACGCGACGACTCGACATCGCCGTACAGATGGAACGACTCCATCATGATGCGCGTCACGCGGAACTGCTGGTCCAGACGCTTGACCATCGTGGCTTCGTTGACGCTTTGGCCCTCACGGCCGATAAAGTAGCGATAGAGGTCGATGTCGGCGTAGTACATGGTCTTGCAACGCGGCAGCGGCACGTAGGCGTAGATGTTGTCTACATAGAACGTGTGCGGCGGCATGGGCAGATTGGACGCGCGCAGCACATCCGTGCGATAGCACAGGCTGTGCATAAGCAGATTCTGGTCCAGACGGAAATGACCAATCTGGTCCCAGGTAAAGATCTTTTTTCGCGGCAGGGCAAACTTGTAGCCGATAGCGGTGTGTGTGCCCTCGTAAACCTTCTCGTACACATAGTTCGAGATAAAGAGGTCGACGCGCTGGTCGCGCTCCTCAAAACCGCGAAGGATCGAAAGCATAGTCGATAGGGCTGCGCCATCGAGCCAGTCGTCCGAGTCGACGACCTTGTAGTAGGTGCCCTGTGCCTCGCGCAAGCCCGAGAGGACGGCGATGCCGTGGCCGCCATTCTCCTGATGCACCGCGCGAATGATGCCGGGATAACGCGTCTCCCACTCGTCGGCCTTAGCTGCCGTCTCGTCCTTGGAACCGTCATCGACGATGATGATCTCGATATCGGTGGCGTAATTGCTCCCCTCCAGAATGGAGGTGATGCAATGGTCCATGTCCTTGGCGGCGTTATACGAGGGAATACCGAATGATATGACTTTATGCATGGCAGGCGATAATCTCATCCGAAAGATCGAGGGCAGAGTTGGTCACGGCATCCATATCGTAGTAACGATACTCGGCCAGGCGACCCACCGGGTGGAAGTTCGTCAGGTTCTGGACGCGCTCAAGATAGCGCTCATAGAGCTCGCGGTTCTCGGGCTCCAGAATGGCGTAATAGGGCGTCTCGCCCGAACCGGGCGTATAGGCCTTGGAATACTCCTTCATGATGGTGGTCTTGCCGGGCAGGACCTGACCAGTCATGTTCTTGAACTCGGTGATACGCGTGTAATCCTCGCTCGTGGTGTAATTGACGGTGCCCACGGGCTGGAACTGGTCCATATCGAGCGTCTCGAACTTCATGTCGAGCGTACGGTACGGTAGAGCGCCCAGGTCGAGGTTGAACAGCTCGTCAAGCGGACCGGTGTAGACGATCTCGCCGCCATAGACCTTACCGTCGATCTTGACGGTGGTCTCGTCGATCTCGAAGAGGTCGCGGGCGTCCACGTCGCAGAACACATCAATCAGATCGTGGTCGAGCATGTGCTCGAACAGCGCGGTATAGCCGTCCTGCGGCATGCCCTGGAAGGGAGCCTGCGGGAAGTAGCGGTCATCGTCGCCCACAAAGACGGGAACGCGGCCGGTGATCGAGGGATCGATCTGGTCGGGCGTCTGACCCCACTGCTTCATGGTGTAATGCAAAAAGACGTTCTCGTAGACGTAATCGGCGACCTCGACAAGATCCGGGTCGTTCTTCTTGCGCAGCTCCATAATGGGCACCTTGACGTCCTTGCCAAAGGTCTCCACGAGCTTCTGATACAGCTCCTCGCCGCGCTCATCGCCAAAGGCGAGCTTGAGGCTCGCGTGGTTAAAGGGCACGGGCATAAGGGTACCGTTGATGTTGGCGAGCACCTTGTGCTGATAGTCCGTCCACTTGGTAAAGCGCGACAGGAAATTATGGACGCGCTCGTTAAAAGTGTGGTAGATGTGCGGACCGTACTCGTGGATAAGGATCCCGGCCTCATCAGCGCAGTCGTAAGCGTTGCCCGCAATGTGGCTACGACGCTCCAGAACGGCAACGCGATAGCCGATGGTCTCGGCGAGACGGCGGGCACAAACGGCACCGGCATATCCGGCACCGACAACAATCATGTCGTATGCGCCGGCGTTAAAGCCTTCAGGCAGGCCTGAGGTAATCTGCATCGATACTCCTTGTCAAAAGCCACGGGCTCGTTAGCTGGGCTTTTCTCGAACATTCTTCGAGACATATTTATCAGAGCGATTATAGCGCTAATGCGTCCTATAATGAGCTTGCCACACAAGGAAAGCTCAAGCACCGCGGCGTACATTATTGAAAGGTAAACCCGCTAGCAGCGGGTTTATTCGTGAACAGCCGGGTGCCTGGAGCTTAGCGAAACGCTTGTAAGGAGTAACATGAGCGATTTCCTTAACCGTATGAAGTCTGCCGCCAAGGCCGACCTTAAGACGATCGTCCTGCCCGAGGGCGAGGATCCGCGCACCATCGTCGCAGCCACCAAGATCATCGAGGAGGGCCTGGCAAAGATCGTCATCCTGGGCAACCCCGACGAGATCAACGTTCCCGGCGCTACCGTCATCGACCCGCGCAATGCCGAGAAGCACGAGGAGTACGCGCAGAAGTTTGCCGAGCTCCGCGCCAAGAAGGGCGTCACCATCGAGCAGGCTCGCGCCCAGGTGATGGATGCTACCTACTTTGGCACCATGATGGTCAAGATGGGCGACGCCGACGGCCTGGTCTCCGGCGCCTGCCACTCCACCGCCGACACGCTGCGCCCCGCGCTGCAGATCCTCAAGACCACCCCGGGCACCAAGTTGGTGTCGGCCTTCTTCGTGATGTGCACCGACACTCCGCAGTTCGGCACCGACGGCACGCTGATCTTCGCCGACTGCGGCCTCAACATCAACCCGTCCTCCGACGAGCTCTCCGAGATCGCCATCGCCTCCGCTCACTCCTGGTCCACCTTCATGGGCAACGTTGAGCCGCACGTGGCCATGCTCTCCTACTCCACCATGGGCTCCGCCGGCGGCGAGGTCGCCAAGAAGGTCCAGGAGGCTGTGAAGTTCTGCAAGGAGAAGGCTCCCGAGCTCGCCATCGATGGCGACCTGCAGCTCGACGCCGCCATCGTTCCCACCGTCGCCCAGCTCAAGGCCCCCGGTTCCTCTGTTGCCGGCAAGGCCAACGTGCTGGTGTTCCCCGACCTCGAGGCCGGCAACATCGGCTACAAGCTGGTCCAGCGCTTCGCCGGTGCCGACGCTTACGGCCCCATCCTGCAGGGCATCGCCAAGCCGGTCAACGACCTTTCGCGCGGCTGCTCTGCCGACGACATCGTGGGTGTCGTGGCCATCACCGCCGTCCAGGCTCAGATGGCTGAGTAGCGGACGCACTCGTCCGAAGGTCGTACGGGCTAACCCCTGAAAACGTCCTCGACCAATGAAACGCCCCCGTTCTGCTCCTTCGGAGCTATGAACGGGGGCGTTTCTGGTCTGCGGAGTGTTTTCAGGGGTTAACCTGTGCTGCCTTCTACCGTCACGTAACAATCAGGGTATCTGGGGTGGACGGCGGCTTGGCTGCGAGCTGGAGTTGAAGGTCTGAATGATCGGGCGCCGTTGCTGGGAGCGCAGGCGTTGCTGGTGATGGTCACTTTGGGACTGGAATTTCCGCCTACTAGCAAAAAGGCCTCCGGAGCTGTTGCTCTGGAGGCCTTTCGTTTACTTGCAAATGCGCGCGTTAGTTGTTCTTGGTCAGACGCTCGACGTCGTGGGCGATCATGTATTCCTCGTCGGTGGGGATGACCATGACCGTGACGGCGGAACCGGCGGAACTGATGACCTGCGGACCGTTGCCTACGGCCTCGCGGTTCCTGTTGTTGTCGATGCGCACGCCCAGCCACTCAAAGCAGTCGCAGAAGGCCTTGCGGATCGACCAGTCGTTCTCGCCGATGCCGGCGGTAAAGGTGATGGTGTCCACGCCCGCCATGGAAGCGATCATGGAGCCGGCCTGCTGCATGGCCTTGTAGGCAAACATGTCGAAGGCAAGCAGGCAGCGCTCGTCGCCCTCGGAGGCGCGCGTACGGATGTCGCGGGCGTCGTTGGAGATGCCCGAGATGGCCAGCAGACCGGACTGCTTGTTCATCATGTCGTCGACTTCCTGGTAGCTGTAGCCGCCCTCACGCTGCAGGTAGCACACGGTAGCCGGGTCGATGGAGCCGCAGCGGGTTCCCATCATCAGGCCGTCAAGCGGCGTGAGCCCCATCGTGGTGTCGCGGCACACGCCGTCCTCGATGGCAGCGAGCGAGGCACCGTTGCCCAAATGGCACGAGAGCAGGCGGTGGCAACGCGAGCCAAGGATCTCCTTGGCCATCATCCACTCGTAACGGTGGCTCGTACCGTGGGCGCCGTACTTGCGCACGTGGTACTTGTCGCACACGTCCTTGGGCAGGGCGTAGGTGTAGGCGACCTCGGGCATGGTCATGTGGAACGAGGTGTCGAAAACGGCGACGTTGGGCAGCTCAGGATACTTCTCGCGGCAATACTCGATTGCTGCGGCCTCGCCGTAGTTGTGCAGCGGAGCAAGCGGTGCCACCTCAAGGATCTTGGCCATGACCTCGTCGTCGACGACCGCGGAATCATCGAAGTGCCAGCCGCCCTGAACGATGCGATGCCCAATGCCATCAATCGTAAAGTCGGTCTTCTCGAGCTCCTCGAGCACACGAGCGATAGCAGAGCGATGATCGGGGAAAGGAACCTCCTCGGTCTGCTTGGCGCCACCGTTCTCGGAGTGGCCGAAGATGCCCATGTCCGATCCGATACGCTCGCAGTTGCCCTTGGCGAAAACCTCGCGGGTATCGGTATCCAAAAGCTGATATTTAAGGCTTGAGCTGCCGGCGTTGACAACAAGTACGTTCATGAGACTCCTTTGCAGTGCAATACGGTCCACGCAGACCCCTTAAGGCGGCCGCATTTTAATAAGAAGTTATCATATCTTGATAAATAGCTATCAGAATATCGCCCAGCGAGCGCAAAGGAGGGGCTGAACGGCACTTGGTCGTCCAGCCCCTCCCCTCTTGCAATTATTTGCCGTTGACGATGCGCTCGACGTCAGAAGCGATCATGAACTCCTCGTCCGTGGGGATGACGAAAATCTTGACCTTGGAATCCTTGGCAGACAGGCACCAAGCGCCGTCGCCACGCAGGGCGTTGCGGGCATGATCCATCTTGACGCCCATAAAGGCCAGACGGTCGGCCACGCCGGCGCGGACGGCCGGAGCGTGCTCGCCGATGCCAGCGGTAAAGACCAGGGTATCCATGCCGCACATGGAAGTGGCCATCTCGGCAGCCTTGGCGGCAATCTTGTAGACAAACATGTCGAAGGCGAGCTGAGCCTCGGGGTCGCCAGCAGCGGCGAGCTCCTCGACGTTGCGGCAGTCGTTGGTCTTGCCGCCGGTCACAGCCAAAAGGCCGGACTTCTTGTTCATCATCTCGTCGACCTCGTCGAAGGTGTAGCCACCCTCGCGCTGCAGGTAGCACACGGTAGCCGGGTCGATGGAGCCGCAGCGGGTGCCCATCATGACACCGTCGAGCGGCGTCAAGCCCATAGTGGTGTCCATGCACTTGCCGTCCTCGATGGCGCACAAGGAAGCGCCAGAGCCGATGTGGCACACGACGACCTTGCGGGCCTCGCCGTTGGTCATCTCGGCGACCTTCTTGGAGATGTAACGATAGCTGGTGCCGTGGGCGCCGTACTTACGGATATGCAGCTTGTCGCAAACATCCTTGGGAAGGGCGTAGGTCTTGGCGACCTCGGGCATGTTGAAGTGGAAAGCGGTGTCGTAGACCGTAACGTTGGGCAGGTCGGGATACTGCTCCAGGCAGAACTCGATAACGTTGGCCTCGGGGTTGTTGTGCAGCGGCGCCAGCGGGGCGACCTCACGGATCTTGGCGAGAACGTCCTCGTCGACGAGGGAGGAATCGCCAAAGTACCAACCGCCCTGGACGATACGGTGGCCAATGCCCTCGATCTTAACGCCGTTGGCCTCGAGGTCCTTCAGGACGACTTCGATGGCGACCTTGTGGTCGGGGAACTCGATGTTCTCGGTCACCTTCTTGGAACCGTTGGCAGCGTGGGTGAAGGTACCGCCGGTAAAGCAGACGCGCTCGCAGGAGCCCTTTGCGGACACCTTGTGGGACTTGGTGTCGATGACCTGATACTTAAGAGTCGAAGATCCCGCGTTGACGACCAGAACGTTCATGTGTCTCCCTACTAACAGGCGGTGTGGCGCCGCCAGGTTACATACGCTTCAATAATAAACCCAAACGCCCTCGCGCTCGGGTTTATTGCGTTGATATATAAGTTATCAGTGCCTAAATACTCATGGCCTTTGACTTGTAAGACGAAAGAGCGCGGGAATATATACCAGGGAAGAAATCCCGAACGCAACAAGCAATACGACTCGAATGCCCGCAACGCTGCTCAACGCAGCGTTGAGCAGATAGAAAAGAACGGCGCCCACCGCCACCATCTGGCTTTGAACCGAAATCAGCGAACAGCGCATCGATGAATCGGCAGCATTTTGGAAAACTGAGTATTTAATTGGGGCAAACAACGAGTACGCAACCGTCTGCAGCACATAGAACACGGGCAGCAAATTAGCCGGAGTAAGAGGAATCAAAAACAAAGCTGTCAATACTAAGCGAAAGATGCCGCAAATACGCGCAAAACGGCCCTTGTCGACACGAGCAATCACACTGGGCACAATAAACCCTATGGAGGCGGAAGCAAGGAGCTGGACCGCAATGGTCACGCCCGAGGCGACGGCATTCATTCCGCGGCCTGCAAGCAACAGTGAGAAGAAGTCTTCCAGAGCGACGAAGGCAAATGCCTGAGAACAGTCCATGATGAACGCTGACCGAAGAATGCCATTACCCGCAATAGCAGCACCGATCATCCTCGGGCTCATTCCATGCCCAGGTGTCACCGCAGCGCCCTCTCTTCTCGCCTCAGGAATACAAACAACGACAACCAGTGTCAGCACCATTGTGATGATATCGACCGAAAGCCCAATGAGATACGTGCCAGCGGACGAAATGAAACCGCCCACACAAGCGGAGAGGGCATAAGAGGCATAGAAAACAAATCGCTCAACGACATTAAGTCTTACGAGCTGGTCCTGAGAGACGCTGTCAATGTAAATCGCTTCTATGGATCCGCTCAGACATGCAACGGCAAAACCTTTGAGAGCAAACGCACCGATTAAAAGCAGAGGAGATCGGACGAGAAGCAGGGCGGCGTAGTACCCAAGCATTCCCACAATGCCAACGAGACCGCTCACCTTTCGTCCAAACCTATCAGCAATATAGCCAGTGGGAACTTCAAGGATGAACTTGTTCACTTGATATGCAATCATCATGCTAGAAATCGCCACCATCGAGAATCCGACGAATTCAAGGTAAACCGTCAGAAAATACAAAATGGTGCTGAAGTTCGACAGAAAAACGAACGTCATATAAAGCAAAACCGTACGGTTTTTCATACTCCGCCCTCCAAGAGTCAGCAATCTCAATCGGAATCTTGGAAAAGCATGGGAGCAAAGCTGTCAGCTATGTGTTACAAGGCGTCAATAATCACTTGACGTCTCGAAGCCAATTAATCTCACGAAGCAAGATGACGCAATAGGTGCAGAAAAACCGTCTGGTGTCGATCAGTCCAGGAATTTTGCCGATAGCAAAAGTAGATAGGCAAGGTTACATCACGCGAACCTTCAATGGAGCACTCACTCACTTCTGACCCATCCGATGCGAGAGAGGACCCAGACAAACTCAATATCAACCCCCCGGCTTGAAGAAACTCAGTCTGAGCTCTGCTTCCGTATTCAACATCACGGAAGCGAAAATTGACGAGCTGGGCTTCAGGGCATTGGTTAATCGCATTGAGACAGGGTGACAAATTAATGGGAACAGCGAGCCTGCCGCCCAGTAACTCGCGAATGGTCATAGCGTCAACAGATTGATGACCAGCTGGACATGAAAGAACCCTGAGCTCCTTTTCACCCAAATATTTCGAGGAAAGGACACTGTCCCTTGGTTCCTCAAATGAGATGGCCGCATCCGAAATGCCAAGTATAAGTGATTCAAAGCATGTTGCCGTTGGCTGATGCCACACATCAAGATGAATCTGAGGGTGCGAGCGTTCAAACGAGTCATACCAGTTTTCGGCAAAAAGGCGCCCCCGCCCATGAAGGCAGGGGGCGTAAAGACGAAAGTGGCCGTCGGGCGAGACGCCGTCGTTCCTCGATTGAGCGTACTTTTTGAGATCGTCGACTTGTGCCAGGATCACGCGTGCACGACGCGCATATTCTCTGCCTGCCGGAGACAAAACGGCCTCCCCCGCCGATCGGTCGAGCAAAACAATCTGATACTCAGATTCCAACTTTTTGATTGCCGACGAAACGGCCTGCGGACTCACATGAACGGCGCGAGATGCTTTGCGCACACCGCCATAGTTCGCTACCGCTTGAAGGTATTCGAGTTGAGAAAGCTGCTTAGATTACTCCAAAGGCAGCCAAGTCGACGGGCTACGCGTCCTCAGATGAGGTTCTCGCCCAGGTTTTTGCCGCCGAGGACGTGCATGTGGAAGTGCATGACGGTCTGGCCGGCGTTGACGCCCTTGTTGGAGATGACGCGGAAACCGTCCTCCAGGCCCTTGACCTTGGCGACCTCCTGGATGGCGTGAGCCATGGCGCCCATGGTCTCGGCGGGCACGTTGTCGGCGATGTCGCTGTAGTGCTTCTTGGGGATCACGAGCGTGTGGACCGGCGCCTGGGGATTGAGGTCGTCGAACGCGATGACCTGATCATCCTCGTAGACGACGGTCGAGGGGATCTCGTGGTTGGCAATTTTGCAGAAGATGCAATCACACATGGCTGGTTCCTTTCTCACAGACCAAGGTAATTATATTTGGTCGGAATGGTTAGAACGAGAGGTTGTCGTCGGTGTTGGCGGCTTCGCCGTCGGCGAGCACGTCGTTGCCGTCGACGTCCTTAAGGAGCACCGAGACCTTCTGCTCGGCATCGGACAGGCGGGTGCGCAGGCTCTTGAGGAGCTCGACGCCGCGGGTATAGCTCTCGAGCGACTCCTCGAGCTCCATATCGCCCGACTCCAAGCTGCGGATGATGAGTTCCAACTCCTGCGAGGCCTGCTTGTACGTAAGCTGCTCGACCGGGGTCTTCTCTGCCATATCTGTTTCCTTTCCTAAAGGTTTATCGCTGTGAAACGCGGTCTACTCGACCGTATCGACCGTTGCCGCCACGTTGCCGTCTGCCATGCGCACGCGTATGGCGTCGCCGGGCTTAAAGGTCTTGGCGCTCGTAGCCACCCCATCATCGCTGTACGCGATGGAATAGCCACGGGCAAGCACCTTGAGCGGCGACAGGGCATCGAGTGAGGCTGCCGCACGGCCCAGGTCGGACGCGGGTTTGCTGAGCATCGTGCGCCCCTGATGCTCCAGACGGGAACTCGCAAGCGTGAGCGCATGGCGCTTGCCATCGAGCCCCGAGGTGCTTGCAACCAGACGCTCGGGCAGGCGCTCAAAGTTGGAGCGGAATGTCCCGACCGAGCGTACTATGGCGCCCGACAGGCGATCGGCAGTCAGCGCAAGCTCCGATTCGCGACGCTCGACCATAAATGTGGGGTCGTTGAGGCACGGGCGGCAGGCGGCGGCATCGAGTGCATCGCCCAGACGGGCCGTATAGGTATTCCAAGCGCGGCGACCACGCTGATCGAGCATCTCCAGGTCGACCTGATCCGACCCGATCATCGATGCCATCGCGGCGCCAAGACGCTGATGGCGTGCCTCGAGCACATCGGCCAACTCCGTCATAGCCGGCGCCACCGATTCGGCCGCCGCCGTGGGCGTGGAGGCGCGACGGTCGCTCACCATGTCGCAAATCGAGGTATCGGGCTCATGGCCAATACCGGTCACCACGGGCACAGGACAAGCCGCCACTGCGCGGGCAAGCTCCTCGTCATTAAAGGTCATGAGGTCCTCAAAGGAGCCGCCGCCGCGCACCAGCAAAATACAGTCGGGCGCCGGCGTAATGGAAGCGCCGCGGCGCAAGCCCTCGATGAGCTCGGCCGGCGCACCCTCGCCTTGAACCTTGGCGCCCACGCAGACGAGCTCGACGAGCGGGTTGCGACGACGCAACGTGCGCTTGACGTCGTCGATTACGGCACCCGAAAGCGAGGTGACGACCGCCACACGGGAGCAGAACACCGGGATGCGGCGCTTGCGCGCTTCGTCCATCAGGCCCTCGCGGCGTAGCTTTTCGGCCAGTTGCGCCACTTGTTGACGCAGCAGACCCTCCCCCGCCAACGAAAATGAGCGGGCAACAAAGCTCATGCGACCCGTGGGCTTATAGAGATTGAAGCTGCCCTTAAAGCTCACCTGCATGCCATCGCGCAGATCGAAGGTGCGCTTGAGATAGGCGCCCTTCCAGATAATGCAGTCGACGGCGGCCGAGTCGTCCTTGATCTGGAAGTAGCAGTGACCGCTTCGGGCATTGGGACCACGAAAACCCGTGACCTCGCCCAGAACGCTCAGCTGCGGAATGGCATCGAGCGCACCGGCGGCGATCTCCACTGCCTGGCTCACGCTGAGCTCCTTGCGCTCCTGATCGTCCGAACCGTCGAACTCGGCGGAAACGGCATTGCCGGTTAGATTCCAGCCTGCCACGCAGCCTCCTTTCGTTATCGAGCACAAGGGCTTCGACCCTGCGCAAATTCAAGTCCAACACATAGTACAGCGCCGCAGGGACACAAATCCCCACGGCGCCTGTCAAGCCAATTTGTTATCGGTTGGAGTTTCTGTTGTAGCGGGCCATCAGGTAGAGCAGCTGAATAATCGAGGTGAGCGCCGCCGCCACGTAGGTGAGCGCGGCTGCCGTCAGCACCTTCTTGGCACCGTTGACCTGCTTGGAGCTCATGCCCGACTGCTCGATGTACGCCACAGCACGTCGGCTGGCATCAATCTCGACCGGCAGCGTAACCAACTGGAACAGCACGCTAAACGAAAAGAAGATCAACGCGAGGGTCGTGAGCCCGGCAATGTTCATGAACAGGCCCAAGAGCAACACGATGGTCCAGGTGTTCTGGGTAAAGTTGACGACCGGGACCAGGGCGGTGCGAACCTTCATCATGGCGTAACCGCTCTGACGCTGGGCGGCATGACCCGCCTCGTGGCAGGCCACGGCAACGCTTGCGACCGATCCGCCCGAACGGTTGGCATCCGAGAGATACAGGTTGTTATCCTGCGGGTTGTAATGGTCGGTGAGCTCACCGGCGACACCCTTGATACCCACGGCGTTGCAACCGTTGGCGTCGAGCATGCGGCGAGCGACCGTGGTACCCGTGTCGCCGTCCGAGCGAACCTTGGACCAGGTCTTGTACGTCGAGTTGATATAGCTCTGCGCAGCAAGGCCAAGCACTGTACAAACAAGAACAACCAGCAGGTACAGCGGGTCGATGCCAAAGCCGTAACCATAGTAATAGGGCATGCGAATTCCTCCGAATCGAGTTACACGTTGGAGGCATTCTACCCACTCAGCTGGCAAGCAAATCAGCATCGATGTTTTGGCACCGTCAGCGAAAACGGTCGAAAGCGAGCAAGGTGACGTGAAAGAGAAGCGACGCGTACTTTGGTACGCGAGCGACGATTGAACGTCAGATTGCCGCTCTCGGCCGTTTGCAGCGTCGAGCTGTTAGGCGGTTTGGTAAAACCGCGTAACTATATACCTACAGGAGCTCGATTTTGCCGTCCTTCACGGTGAGTCCCATATTGCCCGAGAGCAAATCGTCCAGGCGCGAGCCCACAAGCTCAAAACGCCAACCTTCGCGCAAACGGCTTTGCTCAGGATGCTCAATGTAGTCGGCCAGGTCATCGCGCGAGGCAATGACCGAGGTCGCCACGCCCGAGCGCTCGGCAACCAGGCGGATGAGCGCGTACATGAGATCCGTCACGCTCTCAAGCTCCGGCGAAATCTGGCGATGCCCGCGCACCATGAGCGGCAGGCGATCGTGCGGACAGCTTGCGCCGCGCTTGATGGCCATCAACGCGCCATCCACGTCGCGCTCCCCCAGCTGGTCGGTACCGCGGATGCTACGGAACTCCTCGACACGCACGGGATTGCGCTTAACCAGGGCCAGCAGCGTATCGTCGGACATGACCCACTTGCGCGGGATGTTGCGACGCTCGGCGCGGTCCTCGCGCCAAGCGGCAAGCTCGCGCGCAATGCCCAGCTGATGGCGGCTACACGAGTTGATGCGTTTGACCTTGCGGAATGCCTCATGGCGGTCGGCGCGGTAGTGCGACTCGTCGGCCAAAGGACGCAACTCGTCGAGCACCCAGTCCACGCGGCCCAGCTCACGCAGGCGGCTCATCATCTCGGTATAGGCGACGATTAAGTACTTGACGTCATCGATCGCGTACTCGATCTGCTTATCGCTCAGCGGGCGGCGCGACCAATCGGTCAGCGACTCGGTCTTGGGCAGTGATACGCCGCAGAACGTCTGAACGAGCGCACCATACGAAATCTGCTGGCGCTCGCCCAAAAAGGCTGCGGCAACCTGCGTGTCAAAAATCGGTCGCGGCAGTGCGCCCACGGTATGGAGCATAACTTCCATGTCCTGTGAGCAAGCATGGAATACCTTGACCACGCCCTCGTCGGCCATAAGCTCGGCAAGCGGCGACAGGTCGTCGATCACCAGCGGATCGACAGCGACACTCTCGGCGGGGGTGGCAATCTGGACCAGGCACAGGCGCGGATGAAACGTGCGCTCGCGCAAAAACTCGGTATCGACGGCGATCGCGTCGAACTCGCGGGCGCGCTGGCAAAAGTCGACCAGAGCCTGATGTGTGGAAATGTACATATCAACCCATCGAATAAGGTTAGGCCCGAAAAACACGGGTAGGATATCGGCATTGCTCTACAACTATACTCGGTTAGTCACAGAACGGGAACGTAAGTATGCGCTGCCTTATCATCCACAACCCGGCATCGGGCCCCAGCTCAGATGAAATCTACGCGTTCGCGCACGCCCTCGCGCAGGGCGGCGACGAGGTCGTGATGCGTTTTATCGGCGATGGCATGGAACCCGAGGACGCCGTGGCAGACGTGCGCGAGTTCGATCGCGTGGTCGTTTCGGGCGGCGACGGCACCGTCTCCAACGTGCTCGACCAGATGCGCGGGTGCGGTGTCCCCACGCTTGTCTTCCCCTCCGGCACGGCCTGCCTGTTCTTTAACAACATCGGCAATGCCCCCGAGGCGGCGGCACTCGCCAAGGCTTGCCGCGACGGCCGCACGGTCAAAGTGGACATGGGTGAGCTCTTTTGGCTCGACGAGAACGGCAACGAGAAGCGCCACGGCTTTATCATCATCGCCGGCTCGGGCTTCGACGCCGAGATCATGATGAAGGCCGCTCCCACCAAAAACGACATTGGCGAGATCGTCTACTTCCTCTCCGCGCTCGCCACGCCCAACCCCACGGTGGCGCACTTTACCATTGAGCACGACGGCATTGTCGAGGAGCTCGACGGCATCTGCTGCATGGCAGGCAATACCTCGGTCATCCAAAACAACATCAACCTGTTCCCCAACTGCCGCATGGACGACGGCATGGTCGACATCGTCGTTATTGAGCCCGTGCGCACGATGCAGTTGCTCCCCACGGTAATTACCGCCGCGCTCGACCCCGCTGGCAAAGTGCTCGGCCGTCCGCAGTTTAAGATCATCCAGACCAAGGAAGCCAAGATCACCTGCACGCCATCGCTGGGCATGCAGTTCGATGGAGAGATCATCTCCAGCAACTCCGGCGTCTTTGGCGCTCGCGCGCTGCCGCAATGTCTCGACCTCATCGTCGACGAATTCTCCCCACTCGGAAAATAGGAGGACCCCATGAACGACACTCCCCTGCCCGGCTTTATCGTCATTGTTCTGGCCATGCTCATCGGCTATGCGATCAACGTGATCCACCGCCGGAAGAAGTAATTCCACATTGGTATGATATTCATCCAATTATCATTTCCCCCGTTGTTTATGCATTTGCCAGACAGCGGGGGATTTTTCTTTGTGCCCCGTGCAAGGCACTTTATTCAGATACAGTAATTGCAGGGAGCCTTTATTTAAATAAAGCTAGATAATGAGTATTATTATCCGTTCATCGCATATTTTAGGACGCTCATCGAGTATTTCATCGAAATAGATGAATACTCTTTACACTTCCTATAGGCTAATAGATGTATTTATTAGCTGAGATTCCACACAGTTTTGTGGAGTCTCAACAGTTGGGAGGGATCATGAGGTTTACTCATCCTGTCAACACGCTCAAGAAGCTCGGCTGCGGCCTTGCATTTGGAGCAGCGGCCATTATGGCCATGCCGACTTCGGCGCTCGCTTGCACCCAGATCTACATGGGCAGCCAGCTCACGGCAGACGGCAACACGTACTACGGCCGCTCCGAGGACTTCGGCCCGCGCTACATCAAGCACTTTGGCATCGAGCCCGCACACAAGGACGGCAGCAAGTACACCTCGATCGAGTCCGGCTTTGAGTACAAGTCCAAGGGCGCAACCTACCGCTACACCTTCGTTCGCGACAACCCCTCTCAGTGGGAAGATCGCTACGACGCATATTCCGAGGCCGGCATCAACGAGAAGGGCGTCTCCTGCTCTGCCACGCTGAGCACCTCCTATAACGAGAAGGCAGAGGAAGCCGACCCCGTCACCGAGGAGACCGGCATCGGCGAGTACAACTACGCCAGCGTCATTCTGGGCGAGAGTGCCACGGCCCGCGAAGGTGTCGAGCTCCTCGGCAACCTGATTGACGAGCAGGGCGTCTGCTCCAACGACCAGATCATCATCGCCGACAACAACGAGACCTGGCTGTTTGCAGCGCTTTCCGGCCATCAGTGGATTGCCATGAGGCTCACCGACGATATCGCCTCGCTCAACCCCAACATCGGCAACCTCACCTATGACGTCGACCTCGACGACACCGAGAACTGCCTCCACTCCGAGGGCATCGAGTCCATGCCTAAGGAGAAGGGCTTTGCCGAGTACACCGACGGCAAGTTCGACGTCGCCAAGACCTACGGCGAGGAGATTAGCGAGGCCGGTATGCACCAGTGGTCGCGCTATGTCCAGGGCCGCGATTACTTCATGGCTCCGCTTGCAGAGGGCACCGACTACGAGATCGTCAAGGACGAGCGCGAAGACGCTCGTGCGACGACCGGCGCCCTGGTCCACGAGATGCAGCCGCTGTTCTTTACGCCCGGCAAGTCCGACTGGAACACCTTTGAGATGATTCGTTCCTTCGCCGCTCGCGGCGAGAATGTCGCCGGCCTCAACGCCAACACCGACGGCGCCTATGCCATCGGCTCCAACCGCAACACCGAGATCCACACCTTCCAGATCCGTCACGGCATGGACCCCGAGATCGCGACCATCCAATGGGAGATGCTCTCCAACGCCGAGTTCTCCGTCGCTATCCCCCTCTATTCCGCACTGCTCACCGAGGTCAGCCCCTACTTCAGCGATCAGGATGTCTCCTTTGATCACTGTGAAGAGGAAGACGTCGTGAACAACGAGGAGCCCAAGAACTCCATCAACTACGTTCTCATGGACATCAACACGCTTGCCTATGAGAACCGCGACAGCTGCGCCACCGGCGTCCGCGCCTATCTCGACGCCCTGCAGAAGGAGCTCATTGAGCAGAACCTGACCGTCGACGAGGCCATGCAGGCCGCCAAGGACACCGAGGCCCGCACCGCCCTGGCCAACAAGGCCGGCAAGGCAGCGACCAAGAACACCTACGTCAAGTGCAAGGCCATGCTCGAGGAGATGCGCGACTACCTCAAGGAGGGCGACTTCTCCGAGGAGTTCGTCCCGAGTGACTACGATGCCGACAACGACTGCCTGGTCGAGTCCATCACCTACGTCGACGAGGCCCTCTCCGATGAGGACGTTGTCGAGCCCGAGGTTGAGGAAGAGGCGACCGAGGAGAAGTCCGAGGGCAACAACATGGCCGCCATGGCCGTTGGCGCCATCGTCATCATCGGTGTCTGCGGCTTCGTGCTCTATCGTCGCAAGAAGGCCTAAGACCCTCACGTTCCGAGAGACGGGCGGGATCGCATGAGTCATCCCGCCCGCTCAGCCTGCCCTTTTGACCGGCAGGAAACGCCGCCGAAATCTTTTCAAAAAAAGATTTCCCCGCACACACTTCGCTGTGCTATAGTGCAGCGCAACAGCAATGAGGTGCAACCGCGCCAAGGCATCACGAAAGGAGCCACCAAAATGATGAACACGATGAAGTCCCTCAACAACTGGTGGTGGCGTGATGCGAATACGATCGGTCGAAAGTGAGTCCCTCACGCCTGTTTTTGCGCTCTAGGTGATTGGAAGGCCTCCGGTTTCGACCGGGGGCCTTTTTCTATCTCGAGCCCGATCGCATTCGCATCACGCGCCTCCGTTTTTCTCTTACACTCCCTTTTTCGAAAGGACTTTCACCATGTCTCAGAACACCACCGCCCAGCCCCGCACCGTCCAGACCGCCGACCGCGGCAAACTCGATATCCGCGCCCTTGTCCTGCTCGCCATCCTGCTTGCCGCCGGCTTCATCCTCAACTTCACCGTCGGCAAGGCAATCTCGGGCATCTCGGGCGGCATGATCAGCCCCGAGTTCATCATCTCGGCTTTCTGCCTCACCATCCTGGTCGTTCGTCCCAACATTGGCCAGGCGCTCGTCATTGGTCTCATCTCGGCGGCCGTGATCCAGATCACTACCACCTCGCCGTTTGTCGATTTTGCCGCCGAGGGCATCGCCGCTATGCTCATGGCCGTCATTGTCAACGCCACCGCCAAGGACGGCCAGGTTAAGCCCGTCATCGCCATCGTCGCAACATTCGTGACCACCTTTGTCTCGGGCGTCATCTTCATGGTCATCAAGATGGCCATGCTCGGCGTTGTGGGCGAGCTCGCCGCAGCCATGCTGCCCGTCGTCGCCATGACCGCCGTGTTTAACGCAATTCTGGTCGGCGCTCTCTACCTGCCCATCCAGAAGGCCCTTAAGCTCAACTAACCTGCCCGGCTTTACCACCAAAGACTGTCCCAAACAACGAGCATTTGGGGACGTTCCTAAACGACCAGTCATGTAAGAACGTCCCCGATGACTATGAAAGGTATCCATGGAAACGATCATCAACGTCGACGATGTCTCGTTCTCCTATGGCACGCAAACCGAGCAGGCGCTCAGCCACGTCTCGCTCAGCGTGGACAAGGGGGAATTCATCGGCATCATCGGACCCTCGGGCGCAGGTAAGTCCACACTCGCCGCCTGCCTGTCGGGCGCCGTGCCTCACCACTACACCGGCACCTTTTATGGCTCCGTGTTAGTTGACGGCCACGACACCTGCGAGGTCTCGCTCACCGACATATCGCAGATCGTCGGCAGCGTGCTGCAGGACATCGATACCCAGATGGTCGCTTCGGTCGTTGAGGACGAAATGCTCTTTGGCCTCGAGAACTTTGGCGTTCCGCACGACCAGATCGAACAGCGCGTGAGTGAAACGCTCAAGACCGTCGGCATCAGTGACCTGCGCGACCGCGAGATTGCCACCCTCTCGGGCGGCCAAAAGCAAAAGGCAGCCATCGCCGCCATCCTCGCCATGCGCCCGCGCGTCCTGGTACTCGATGAGCCCACCGCAGCACTCGATCCCGCCAGCTCCACCCTGGTCTTCGAGACGCTGCGCGAGGCAAACCGTGCGCTCGGCATCACCATCGTCGTCGTTGAGCAAAAGGTCGCTTTACTTTCGGAGTACTGCAACCGCGTGATGGTGCTCGATCACGGCCAGATCGCGCTGCAAGGTGAGCCGCACGAGGTCTTTGCGCACACCGACAAGCTTCGCGCCATCGGTGTCGATTGCCCACGTGTCACGCGCATTTTCAACAGCCTCAAGGCCGATGGCCTGGTAAGCGGCACGCCCTGTCTGGATGTCGACGAGGCAGAACGACTGATCGTGGGCATCGTCGACCCCGACTGTGCGACAAGCGATATCCAGACGCCCGCAGGCTCCCCGCACGCGCCGTCGCTGCGCCCGCATGCGAAAGACGCCGAGCCGGTGCTCGCCTTTGACCATGTCGAGTTTTCTTACCCCCATGGCGGCGCCGCCGTCCACGACCTCAACTTGACGCTCTACCCCGGCGAGCTCGTGGGCATTGTCGGCCAAAACGGAGCCGGCAAAACCACGCTCACCAAACTGCTCACGGGTTTGTTCAAGCCCGCATCGGGCAGCGTACGCGTTACGGGCTTGGACACGGCATCGGTTCCCACGAGCCGCATTGCACGCGAAGTGGCAACTCTTTTCCAGAACCCCGACCGTCAAATCTGCAAAGACACCGTGCTCGACGAGGTCGCTTTTGGTCTAGAACTTGCCGGCATCGATCGCGCCGAAGCCCTGCGTCGCGCCCAGCTGGTTATCGACCGCTTTGGTCTGCCCGCCGACGAGGCACCATTCTCGCTGTCGCGCGGCCAGCGCCAGATGGTGGCGCTCGCCTCCGTTGTAGTGGTCGAGCCCAAGATCGTGGTGCTCGACGAGCCCACGAGCGGCCTAGACTACCGCGAGTGCATGACCGTGATGGAAACGGTGCGCACCATGGCAGAGCGCGGTTGCGCCGTCATCATGGTCTGTCACGACATGGAAGTCGTTTCCGACTTTGCCGAACGCATCGTGGTGATGGCCAACGGTCGCATCCTCGACCGCGGCCGCACGCACGAGCTGTTCTCGAACATCGAACTCATGCAGCGTGCCTACGTTGAGCCGCCCCAGATCATCGAACTCTCGCGCCGTCTGGCATCCACCGTCTCGCCCGCCTTTGCGCAGGTGAGTGAGGTCACTGATATCGTTCGTATTACCGAGGAGATGGTCCGCCGTGGTTAACGTCATCGACTACATGCCAGGTGACACGCTGCTACACCGCCTGAACCCCGTCATCAAACTGGGTCTCGCCGCCGCCATCATCATCGGCATCTTCTTGTCCGACACCTATGTGGCATTGTTGGGCTTTCTGGCGCTCACGCTCACGCTGGGAGCCTACGCCGGCGTCGTCGACCGCCTGCTCGCGCTGCTCAAGCTGCTGATTCCACTCGCACTCATCATGCTGGTGCTGCAGCTGGCTTTTATGCGCGATGGCAACATCGTGTGGGGCTTCGTTACCGACACGGGTCTCATCACCGGCTCCAAGGCTTGCCTGCGCCTGCTGGGCGTGGCGCTTCCGCTTATTCTGATGCTCATGGTGACCAAGCTCAACGACCTTGCCAACGCCTGCGTGGAGGTACTGCACGTGCCGTATCGCTACGCCTTCACCTTTACCACGGCGCTGCGCTTTGTGCCGGTGTTTGGCCAAGAGATGAACGCCATCATGGAGGCGCAGACCGCACGCGGCATAGAGTATGACACCAAAAACCCCATCAAGAAGCTTAAGCTCATGCTGCCGTTGTGCGTGCCGCTACTGATCTCGAGCGTGGGTAAAACCGATGCCACGGCCTTGGCGGCAGAACAGCGTGGCTTCTACCTACGCACGCGCGCGAGCTCGTACAAGCGCTATCCCATCAAGGGCCTGGACATTGCCATACTTATTGTCAGCATTGCCCTCATCGTCCTCGGCTTCCTGTTCTAACCTGCCAATTTGGGACAGGCTTTTTGGTCGGTTTTTTCTGGGCGAACGTCAGCTCTCCCCGTAAGTCCAGCCGTGCAACAACTGCAACCAAGCGCAATGAGCCCCGACTCGGACTGAACGAGCCGGGGCCCTTCTTTCCCCACGAGGGCATCTTTGGCGTAGTCCTTCACGGCGGAGAGGTCCATACCGGGGACGATATCCAGGTAGTCAAACTTGGCGATGGCACCTGTTCCTTCACCCCTGCTGAAGCACTTAAAGAGGTGGAGCGGGCTCGCCGCGAAGGAACCCTATAGTTGCAAAACCCCACGTGAGGCAGCTTTTTCAGCTCTAAATCGAGCTTCGATAGGGTTCCGTAACGTTAAAGTTGAACTCTATGGTTTCTCAACAATTCACTATAACTGCAGGTCAAGGCCAAAGCCTCAAGTTCAACTTGACCCTTTAGAACCTTTAAGGTTCAAGTTGAGGTCGAAAGCAGTAGTAGAATACCGTTCGAACCATAACCTACGATTGATTGCAGAGGGACTGGATGCAGCATTCGAACCATCGCACCGCAGCGTTCATCGCGTCGAGGCCGGCTCGTATCATCACGAGCGCCGCGCTCGCCGTTGCGCTGACGGCCACGCCGATGCTCTCCCCCGTCGCGGCCTATGCCGCCTCGCAGGCAACGCAGGATCAGCTTTCCGCCGCCCAGCAGAAGATCGAAGCCGCCACGAGCGCCTACAACGAGGCCCGCACCAAGCTCGAGGATCTGCAAAAGCAAATCGACACCAACGAGGCAAGCATCGAGCAGATCGAAGCCGAGCTTCCCGATCAGCAGGCAAAGGCAAGCTCCGCCATGCGCGATCTGTATAAGTACCAGAAGGGCACCAATCCCATCGTGAGCTTCCTGGTCAACGCACAGAGCCTTGGCGAGTTCATCACCACCTGCAGGTACACCAGCCAGATCGCGAGCTCGAGCGTCGATGAGATCGAAGAGCTCAACAAGATGCAGACCGAGCTCGAGCAGAACAAGACCGAGCTTGAACAGGCTAAATCCCAACTCGAGACCGAGCAGAAAACCGCCGAAGATGCACTGGCACAGGCCCAGCAGCTTCGCAGCGAAGCCCAGGCAAAAGCCGAGCAGGAAAATGCCGCCGAGCTGGCCAAGCTCGAGGCAGACAAGGCCGCTGCCGCCGAGAAGCTCTCGGGCGAGGGCGTAAGCGGCAACAACTCCAACAGCCAGGCCAACAACGCCAACGCCACCATCGACACCACGGTGAACAACTCCAATACCGGCAACTCAGATTACGACTCGTTTATCAACGAGTGGACGAGTCGCATTGACAACTACCTCGCCGGCTCCCCCATGGCAGGCCAGGGTTATAACTTTGCCGTGGCAGCCTGGAACACCGGTGTTGACCCCCGTTGGTCCCCTGCCATCGCCTGCGTCGAAAGCAGCAAGGGCCTCTATTGTGCCGGCTCCTATAACGCCTGGGGCTGGAGCGCCCGTGGCGGCGGCTGGCGGAGCTTTGGTAGCTGGAGCGAGGGCGTCTCTGCCCACGTCGCCTACCTGGGCGCCAACTATGGCTCCACGCTTACCCCGGCAGCCGCCAAAAAGTACTGCCCGCCCACGTGGCAGGACTGGTACAACAAGGTTGCAACCCAGATGAACCGCATCTAAGATCAACGTCAAAGGGCCCCAATCGGGGCCCTTTTTCTTTTACGCGACGGAGGTATCGACGACGCCCGTCGCGTTTGCGATGGCAACAATGATAATCATTGCCAACAAGAGCACACCCATAGCCTTGAAACAGAGCTTTGCAAGCTTTTTACCGCGATATCTATCGAGTAGCTCAAACCGCCGGCGAAGGCGGCGTTTATCGAGCATTACAAAATGAATGAGCGCTACGAAACCGTCGACGAAGACAAAATACTCAATCGCGAGAAACCACATCGGGTAGTTTTGGTTGGCGCCTGTGGGATGAAAAACGGCAAAATGGCTTCCGGCAAAGAAAACAAGTAGCGAAAGATAGACGAATGCGTTCCAAATGCGCCCAACGGTGTCGGGAATGTGGGAGAGTAAATTCGGGCGCTCAGGCACCAACGGCAATCCACCCTGAGACTGATCTGTGGGGAGCACGGGCGAAGGGCACACAACTCGCCGCTCTGGAGGCTCTTGGAAGGAAGCAACATTCGGCGCGGACGATGGCGTCGGTGTGGACAACGCATACGATGCGCGTGCAGCGTGCCCTAGCGCCTTCGCGCTTGCAAAGCGCTTGTCCGGATCGAGCGCCATCGCCATGCAAATAACATCGGCAAACGGGACGGGAACGTCACATGCCTCGCATTGCTCGCGCATGTCCCGGCCCGGCTTGGGGTCGGCCCCCTCAGACAAAAGAACAGCAGGGCACCGAGCGCATAGACATCGCTTCGCACGCTCGTCTGGCCAAAACCGTACTGCTCGGGTGGCGCATAGGGTCGCGTGCCAAACTTAACGGTATCGGCATCGGCTCCTTCGCGCCACACGCGAGCGATTCCCAAGTCGATAATCACCAGCGATGAAAACGTCAGGCCGTCATCAGGCGTATAGTTCGCGCCCGACACGATGATATTCGAGGGCTTTAGGTCGCGATGAATCACCGGCGCAGCCACCTCCCCCGCCGACGCAAAGCCGGCGTGGAGCTCCGCAACTGCATCACAAAGGGAGCCAAACAGCTCACAAGCATAATCGGGCGTTGCACCCAAACGCCCCACCAGGGCCCCGAGCGTTTCGCCTTCGATGTATTCCATGACCACGCAAAGCTCGTCGCCCACGCGGTGGCAATCGACAATCCGAGGCAAGTGCTCGTAACGTCGCCCGGCATGCTGGGCCGCAAACAGGCGTTCATACGCCCCGCCAATCTGGGCCGACGCGTCGATGCGCTTGCGAACAAAGGGACCAAGAGATCCTCCGCCGGAGCCCTCAAAGTACACGAGCTCGGTCGTCTCGACGTCGGAGTGCTTGAGTACACGGTCTACGCGATAGCTGTCATCACGCTCAAGTGACGCCAGGTGTCCGGCGAGCGCAGCGGTCAGCTCATCATCGGAATATGTTGGGCTCTGAGTATCCATAGCGTCCATAATAACGCAGGGCACGGACGCACCATGACGCCCGTGCCCTGCACGTTCAAAATGTCGTGAACGGCGCCTCCGCCGGCAGCTAACCGTTAGCTCACCGTCTCCTCGCCAAAGCGATACAGCTCCTCGTTCACCTTTTGCAGGCTGCAGCCACGATCGATACAGAAAATGATGATGGCGTCACGGCGGTCCTTGCAGTTGAGGATATTGGCGCCTGCCGCCGTCAAGGCGCGGTTGGCCTCCTTGAGTGTCAGCGCCATGGCAAATGCAATCTGCAGCACCTTATTGCGGCTCGGATGCCGCGCACCGGTAAAGATCTGATAGCCAAACGTCTCGTTGAGGTCGGCCATGCGCACCACTCGCGAACGCTCCAGCCCCTTTTCTTCCAAAAGCTGTTTCAGATACTCCGAAAGCGACGGGGCGGCAAAGTCGTGCTCTTTGATATAACCATCAATGCTTGGCGCATCGAGAAGCTCATTGAGCAGCTCCTCAGTCAGCTTTTTATCGGGCATACGGCCTCACCTCCCCCAGTGCATGCAACATGCTAGAAACCGCTCACGTCCGAGCGTTCCCAACTGGCGACCTGATCGGGAGACACCGTGCCCAGCGCCTCGAACTTCCAGGAGCCGCCCGCCTTCAGATGATTGGTGTTTGCAAGAGCCGTTCCAACCTGGTTGCCATCAGCATCATACAGAACATACTCAATCTGAATGTAGCTCTTTTCCTTGTCTGTGTTATTGGTCAGCGTACCCGTGATCTTATAGGCAAACTGATTGGAGGCGTCTTCAGCCTCGTCAGCAATGGTATACGGTTCTTGCGGTTCTTTTTGCTCCTCAGCCTGCTGTGTCGTCTCGGCAGGTTTTGCCGAATCGTTCGCAGACGAATCGGTTGAGTTGCCGCCCATAGAGCCCACGGCACCGGCAATAACCAGCACCACGATGACGCCTAGGACAATCTTGCCAATCGACTTCTTTCCCTCTTTTGCCATTATGCATCCTTCCTACGATCCGGCCACCGCGCCGGCACACAGCACATCGTAGGAAGGATTAAACTTGAATTCATTAGCTGAGAGCTAAGGCTGCGGTAAACGGCCAACGCAGTTATCCAAACGCCGAGCAAACGCACTTTGCGCGACCGTCTGCTGGCAGCGCATCAACCCACCGTGACGGATTCCCCGGTAAAGGCGCTGATCATCAACAGGACAAAGAACACCAGGTAGCTGACACTCAGCAGGTACGCAATGATCAGAAAGAAGACCCATCCGACATTGGTGTTACCGTCGGCACGGCGTTGCTCGCGATTGCGGCAGAGCCAAATCGTCACGCCAATGGCCACAATCAACAGCACAAGTGCCGCTGCCGCCAGTCCAGCAAGCGCAAACATCACGCCAATGCTCACAGCAATAACCGGGAGCAGCAGCAAGCCGCATCCGCACCCACCAGGACTATATACGACAGACTGTCGGCGTCGTTCCATCGTCACTCCAACCTCAACATCTTTGAGCGCTACAACGCAACGACCTGCTGAACGGGAACGATCTTATCCAGTTCCGGTTCGATGCGCCTCTTCTCTGCCTCGAGGTCAAACGCGATCTGGGCTCGAAGCCAATAGCCATCCGTCAGGCCAAAGTAGCGGCAAAGACGAAGATCGGTGTCAGCCGTAACACGACGCCTTCCCAAAATAATCTGCCCAATACGCTGAGCCGGAATCCCGGTCTCCTTAGCAAGGCGATATTGAGAAATACCCATAGGGACAAGAAATTCCTCTTTGAGAAGCTCGCCGGGGGCCACCGGCGACAACAAGCCAGCATCAGTTTTGTCACTTGTGATAATCGACGATTTCAACATTCCAAGCCATCCCCTGTCTCCACTCAAAACAGACCCGATAGCGCTCATTGACACGGATACTATATTGACCGGCGCGATCGCCCTTCAACGCTTCAAGACGATTGCCTGGCGGAACGCGAAGATCATCAAGCGAAGCGCAGATCTGCAGCTGGCGAATCTTCCTCAAGGCGACCCGCTCAAAAGGAATGAACTTCCTAATCCGCACACCCATTGCAAAGCGTTCAGTGTCTTCATCTTTATATGATGTAATCATAGTATCGCCTTACGTTAATAACGTCAAACGTTTCTATAGAGTTACATCCCTATTATAGCGTACATTTGTTCGTATTTTCGAGAACAAACGTCCACGTCAATTAACCAAGCAAAAGTAATCGTTTGTAGACATCGAGGCCTTTGAGCAGGACTTCCTCGTCAAAGAGCATGGTATCAGTATGCAGGGCACTCGTGGCATAGGCGGGGCAGCCCTCGGCGTCGCTCGGGTTATCCTGACTGACAGGAACGCCCGTGCCCAGCAAGAAGAACACACCCGGCAGATGGCGCTGATAGAAAGCGAAGTCCTCGGCAATCAGCAAAGGCTCATCCACGAGCTGCAGCTCGGGCAAGGCAGGCGCGACATTGGCAAATAGCTCGGGGTCGTTGTCAACCGGCGGATAGCCCTCGGCAAAGTCAAGATCGTACGTGCAGCCCGTTGCAGCGCATGCCTCATCAAGCACGCGGTGCACGCCCCCGCGTGCACGGTCGAACATGTCGTCTGTAAACACACGCAGGCTGCCGGCAACATGGGCCTCCCCCGCCACCGCGTTGCAGACGGTGCCGGCCTGCAGCAGGCCGAACTTACCAATGCAGGGCTCGTCGGCACCCAACTCGTCCATCAATTCGCGCTCGGCGACCAAGAACTTGGCAGCCGCCAGCGCCGCATCGTGTGATTCGTTTACGGGAACGCCGTAAGTCTTGGCGATATGGATACTTGTCCCGTGAATGCGCACGTGCGTCTCACTCGAGCGCGCCAGCAATGGACCGGAGCAGCTCGCCAACGTGTTTGCAGGCAGGTCGGGCCATACGTGGAACCCGAAGATGCGATCTGCCCCATAGCGCTCGAATACGCCGCTCTCACACACCGTCTTGGCGCCACCGGTCGTTTCCTCGGCCGGCTGAAACACAAAGAGCACGTTGCGCTTGATGGCACCCGGCTGCTCACGAATCGCTCGGTCGACAAAAGTCGCCGCCGCGAGCGCCATGGCCATGTGACCGTCGTGACCGCACGCATGCATCTTGCCGGGATGCGTCGAGGCAAAGGCCGCACCCGTTGCCTCCGCGATGGGCAGGGCATCCATGTCGGCACGAATCGCCGTAGCATGCGCGGCGCCCGTACCGGCATCGAAGAAAGCGCAGACACAGCTGGGACACGGATGAGTCACCTCGCAGGCGAGCGGCCTCAACACGCCCTCAATATAAGCGATAGTCTGTGGAAGATCGAAGTCGAGCTCCGGGATCCTGTGCAAGTCGCGCCGATAGCGACGGAGTTCTTGGAGCTCGGTCATAAAGGTTCCTTTCATAGGTGCGCGCCAGTTGCCATCTTATTGTGCCGCAAGATTGCCGCACCCTTGTTTCCAGCATATCCCTGCATTTTTTAAACGTTATATACGAATACTCTTGTTTGGTAAAGTGCAACGTGGTAGGGTCGTTACCACTTGATAGAGGCGCGGGCACGAAGAACCGCGGGCGAGCCGGCAGGCTTTGACCCCGTGGGGAGGCGAAACCCGCCGAACTGGGCTTTTCGGGCACGAACAACCTGGTGGGCCTGCGGGAAACACCCGCAGGACTGTCTGCAGCAATGCGGGAGCGCTATCCGGACATTGGGTCCACGCTATGCGGATTCGATGCGCAGATGGCGCCGTCTGGATAGCGAGGTTTACGGGACATGGCATTGACCCCCAACGAGGCATATGCGGCCAAGCAGCCGTTTGTGGACAAGGAGACGCTCGAGCATATCGTCGAGCAGTTCCCCACGCCGTTTCATCTATATGACGAGGCGGGCATCCGCCGCAACATGCAAGAGGTGCGCGATGCCTTTGCATGGAACCCGGGCTTTAAGGAATACTTTGCCGTCAAGGCCAATCCCAACCCGGCGCTCATCTCCATTCTCAACGAATACGGCTGCGGCTGCGATTGCTCGAGCTATACCGAGCTCATGATCGCCCGCTCGCTGGGCATCACGGGACACGACATCATGTTCTCGTCCAACGACACACCGGCAGCGGACTTTGAGCTCGCCGACAAATTGGGCGCCATCGTCAACTTTGACGACATCAGCCACATCGAGTTCTTTGAGCGCGTTGCGGGGCCCATCCCCAAGACGGTCAGCTGCCGCTTTAATCCGGGCGGCTTGTTCCAGCTCTCCAACGGCATCATGGATAACCCCGGCGACTCCAAATACGGCATGACCACCGAGCAGCTCTTTGAGGCTTTCCACATGCTCAAGGCCAAGGGCGCCGAGAATTTTGGCATCCATGCCTTCCTTGCCAGCAACACCGTCACCAACGACTACTACCCCAAGCTCGCGCGCATCCTCTTTGAGCTTGCCGTGCGCCTGGAGCGCGAGACCGGTGCACATGTCGCCTTCATCAATCTGTCCGGCGGCGTCGGCATCCCCTATCTACCCGAGCAGCAGGCCAACGACATTCACGCCATCGGCGAGGGGGTGCACGCGGCCTACGACGAGATCCTGGTTCCCGCCGGTATGGGCGATGTGGCCATCTGCACCGAGATGGGCCGCTTTATGATGGGGCCCTACGGCTGCCTGGTCACCAAGGCTATCCACGAAAAGCAGATCTACAAGGACTATATCGGTGTCGACGCAAGCGCCGTCGATCTGATCCGTCCTGCCATGTACGGCGCCTACCACCACATTACGGTAATGGGTCAGCCGGGTGGCGCCGACAAGACCGCAGCGCCTGTCACAAACACGTACGACATTACGGGCAATCTGTGCGAGAACAACGACAAGTTCGCCATCGACCGCGAGCTACCGCAGATCGACATGGGTGATGTGCTCGTGATCCACGATACCGGCGCGCATGGCTACTCCATGGGCTACAACTACAACGGCCGTCTGCGCTCCGCCGAGGTGCTGCTGCGCCCCGATGGCTCGGCCGACCTCATCCGCCGCGCCGAGCGCCCGGGCGATTACTTTGCCACACTCGACGTGCTGCCGTGCGGCCGAGAGCTGCTGGCCAAGTCGCGCGCCGAAAGTGCTCGCCGTCGCGCCAAAGACGAGCGCTTGGCAGTCGCAGCTCAATGGAACAAACGCATCCAGATCGCGGAGGCGAAGGGGAAGAACATGGACATCCGCAATCTCGAGGGCTCAACCGTCGCCCTTGTTACGCCGTTTAAAAAGGACGGCAGTGTCGACTTTGACGCGCTTGGGCGCCTTATCGATTTCCACCTGCAAAACGGCACCGATGCCATCCTCACCCTGGGCACCACCGGCGAGAGCGCCACGATGACCGATGACGAGGACAACTCCGTCGTCGCCGCCGTGGTCAAGCATGTTGCAGGACGCGTCCCCGTCATCGCCGGCTCGGGCTCCAACTCCACGCAGACGATGCTCACCAAGTCGCTCACCTACCAGGGCTTGGGAGCCGACGGCCTGCTGCTCATCACCCCCTACTACAACAAGTCCAACGAAGAGGGCATCTATCAGCACTTTAAGACCGTCGCCGATGCTGTGGACATCCCCTGCATCCTGTACAACATCCCCGGCCGCTGCGGCTGCGGCATCAGCGAGCGCAACGTAGAGCGCTTGGCCGCGCACCCCAACATCATGGGTATTAAGGAAGCCTCGGGCAACGTCGCCTACGCGGCCAAGATCGCCCACCTGCTGTCCGACGACTTCCGCATGTACTCGGGCGAGGACGCGCTCACCGTGCCGCTCATGAGCCTGGGCGCCTCGGGCACCATCAGCGTGTGGGCCGACGTTCAGCCGCAGCTTGTGCATGACATGTGCCGCGCCTATTTGGACGGTGACGTGGCACGCGCCCGCAATATCCAGATTGCCGGCCAGCCGCTCATCAATGCCCTCTTTAGCGAGGTCAACCCCATCCCTGTCAAGGAAGCGCTCGCTCAGATGGGTATGATCGAGGCAAACTACCGCATGCCGCTATGCCCCATGGCAGACGACACGCGCGCTGCACTTACCGATGCTCTGAAGGGAGCTGGTCTGCTTGATTAAGACCGTCATTATGGGAACGGGCCGCATGGGCTCGCTCATCCGCACCACCGCCGAGGGCATTGTCAACGCCGCTGGAGAGCCCGTTTTTGACATCGTCGCCCAGATCGGCTTCGACTTGTCCGAGCTCGAGAGCGCACCGGCCGCCGATGTAATCATCGACTTCTCGAACGTCGTGACCTTCGATGCCGTTGTCGCCTATGTCGAGCGCACGGGTGCCGCACTCGTTTCCGGCACCACGGGCTATACGCCCGAGCAGATGGATCGCCTGCGCGAGCTGGGTCAGAACGCCCGTGTTATGCACTCGGGCAACTACTCTATCGGTATCGCCGCCCTGCGCCATCTGGTGGCACAGGCCACACGCGAGCTGCCCGGCTTTGACTGCGAAATCGTCGAGACGCACCACAGCCAAAAGGTCGACGCTCCCAGCGGCACCGCCAAGCTGCTACTCGACGCCGTCGTCGAAGCCGAGCCCGAGGCAGGCTACCACCCCGTCTATGGCCGCGAGGGCATGTGCGGCGCGCGCGACCCCAAGGAGATCGGCATGCACTCGCTGCGCGGCGGCACCGTCGCCGGCGTGCACGAGGTAAGCTTTTTCGGCCAGGACGAGGAGGTCACGCTCACGCACCGCGCCACGAGCCGTCAGATCTTCGTCAACGGCGCCCTGGCAGCCGCGCAGAAGCTCGTCACCCGCGAGCCTGGCTTCTATACGTTCGACCAGGTCATGTTTGCCTAACCAAGTATCAACCGGATCCACTCAAAGGAGAGACAGCAAATGAGTAATGCAGCCGAGATGGATGCACAGGAGATTATCAACTACATCGCAACCGCGCCCAAGAAAACGCCCGTCAAACTGTACGTGCGCGAAAAGCCGGGCATGAAGGTCCAGTGGGGCAATGCGCACGTCTACGGCGGTCGTCGTGGCAAGACCGTCTTTGGTGACTGGGATGAGCTCAAGGCAATCCTCGACGTCAACGCCGACTCCATCGACTACTACGACGTAGAGAACGACTGCCGCAACTCCGCCGTGCCCATGCTCGACCTCAAGGGTATCAACGCCCGCATCGAGCCGGGCGCGATCATCCGCGACCGTGTCGAGATTGGCGATCGCGCCGTCATCATGATGGGCGCCATCATCAACATCGGCTCCGTCATTGGCGAAGGCTCCATGATCGACATGGGCGCCGTGCTGGGCGGCCGCGCCACCGTGGGCAAGAACTGCCACATCGGCGCCGGCACCGTGCTGGCAGGCGTCGTGGAGCCCGCGAGCGCCACGCCCGTCATCATCGAGGACGATGTCATGATCGGCGCTAACGCCGTGGTCCTGGAAGGCGTGCGCGTGGGCAAGGGCGCCGTTGTCGCCGCCGGCGCCGTGTGCGTCGAGGACGTCCCCGCCGGCGCCGTCGTGGCCGGTGTCCCCGCCCGCGTCATCAAGATGCGCGACGAAAAGACCGACAGCAAGACCGGCCTGGAAGAGGGTCTGCGCCAGCTTTAATAGTTACGCGGTTTTGACAAACCGCGTTTTCGCTGACTTATGCTCAACCTGCGGGGCAATTCATCCCCAAACAAGAAGGCCGAAGCCCCTAGGAGCTTCGGCCTTTGCTTTCTCGCTGTAGGCGTAACGCAACTTATCGATTCTCGATACTACCGATGTTTTTGAGCTCGATGGAGATGAGGCCGTTGGGCTCGTTGACAAACTCGATGTACTCGGAGTTCGAACCCATCTCGGCCGGGAAGCTGATCTCGATGCCCGTGTCGGTACGGATCTTGTGGTTGCGCACCGCCGCGCGCTCGACCTGCTTGCGCTCCACGGGCACACGCTCAGGCACCTTCTCCTCAGTCAGTGCCGCACGCACGCTCTCCTTGATAACCGGCTCGTCCTCAAAGACCTCATCGACGATATCCCAAGGCGGCAGCTCCTCATCATCCTCGACCTTCTCGGCAACGGCGGCTTTGACCTTGGCGAGCGCTACGGCCGTGTTGGCGCCGTGCTCTTCAGCGACCTCCTCGACCACGCGCGTCACCGTGTCGATGACCTCCTTACCCGAAACACCCGTGTCGCATTGCAGCAGGCCGTCGGGAATGAGCATGCGATCCTCGCCGGCAATCTTGCGCTTCTTATCCACATAGCCGATCTCCATGGTGCTTGCACGCACGATTGCATAGCTCGGCACCTTTTGCGAAGGGTTCGGCAGAATGGCGTAGTGGCGCGCGATGTCGTTACGCACCTCGCCCTCTTCGCGACCCACCTCGTGCATGAATGCCTGCTTAGAGCCCAGCAGCATCACGGCAAACCAGCGGGCATCCTCATCATCGTCAAAGTCCGCCACCAGCACGTCAGTGGACTCGGCTTTCTCGGCTTTGGTGAGCTCAGAAGAGATAAACTCCGCAATCTGCTGCGACAGGTCCACGAACTCACGCTCGCCAAAGAAATAGCCCTTGAGCTCACCGCCGAATGCGGAGTTCTCGGCAAACGTGGCGCGCTTGTTATCGGCAGAGGTGCGGGCACGGCGCAGGTGCGTGGTCACAAAGTTGCGCACGATTCGATTCTCGATATCGAGCTCGCGCTGGCTCATAACGTTGACGGCAGAGTCAAAGTCCAGGATATGCAGAATCGCGTGATTGATTTTCATATACGGCATTCCGTTCTAGATCGATTTCGGCACGAACCAGTATAGCGGTCGAGCCCGCTCCAGGCGTATCGAAGATTGGCGCATCGGGGACAGGTTGCTCTGCACCAATGGTTAGCGCAGGAACTCGGACTGCCACACCTCGAGCTGTTCTGCCAGGCTCTTACCGCTAGAAGGCACACTGAACTCGGGACGTCTGGGCAGCAGCGCACACTTAAGAATTGCCACGATGGTCTGCGAGACAAAGCGTCGCGTATCCTTGTCAAAGCCTTGCGCAGCCTGGAGCATCACGGGCAGGCTCTCGCGCAGATTTCCTGCGATATCCGCAAACCGCTCAGCACCCGTAGCCTCAAACACGGAGAACAACGCATCTACAAAGCGCTCGCGCTCGCTAGGCGACACTGCAAGCAGCATCTCGCGAATGGAGCCATCAACGTATCGAGCACCGGCGGACAGGCGCTCACAGTACACGAAGTCGCAACCATCAACCACCCAGCTAAAGGGATTGTGCTGCAGCAGGCTGAACTCGGTGCTCTCAACGATGGCATAGTCCTCCTGTGTCTCGAACATCATGCCAAAGATCGACGACCGAGGTAGCGTCTTATCGATTCGACCGGAAAGATCGACAAAGGCGTTGCTGCTCAGAAACTCCTCGACGAAGCCCGGACCATCATGGGAATACGCCCGTTCGATTCGCTCGCGGGCGACATCGGAGCACATCGCCGCACCGTACACCGCAAGGTTTCCGCCCTTGGAATGACCTCCACACAAAAGCGGCCCGTCGACTGCATCCGCTGCCTCGTCCACATAACGCGCCGCTGATTCCTGGGCCGGCACAGGACACCGGAAAGCCATGTTAAAGTCCTCTTTCCAGCCCACAATCGTGCTGTCGGTCCCCCGGAAGGAAAGATAACTAAACCCCGCCGGAAACCGGAACGCCATGGCTGCAAACTGCTCTGTCGCCACCACATCGCTCACGGCACGATAGCCGCAAACGTGCACGCCACGGTAGCGAGGGCTTGCTGCCACGGCCTCCAACAAGGCACGGCTTACCTCTGGATTCCACAGATCGCCGACCATATCCCGATAGCACTCGGCGCGCAGCAGCTCGCGCACATCAAGCCCCTGCCAGCCCTCAAGCTCTGACATGTCCTGCGGCAGGCGCAAATACGACAACCACGCAAAGACGAGGCTATCCACCGCGCAGAACGGCCGCTCATCAAACGAGTCAAAGGCCGTCTGGGCATAGGTCAAAAAGTTAGGCGAATCAGACATGGCCCTCCCATCAACAACGGTGCAAGGGGGGACAGGTTGGTTTTGCAGCGTTTGCACCTCATTTGACGCAAACAAACCTGTCCCCGATGCACCAAAAAGGCGCCCGGGTCACATGGACCCAGACGCCTTCATTGTAGCCTGTTGCTTAAACGAGCCGAATTTAGCAGGAGAAGTCGACGCTGTCGATGATGTCCTTAAGGGCCTTAGCAGAGACGGTGAGTTCATGCTGCTCGTCATCGTTCAGCGGCACGGGGACGCGGCAGACGACGCCGTCGCGGCCAACGACGGTCGGCATGGAGATGGCAAGATCGGACAGGCCATACTCGCCCACCATGAGCGAGGAAACGGGCAGAACGGTCTGCTCATCGCGCATGACGGCAGTGCAGATGCGCTTAACGGCCATGGCGACGCCGTAGTAGGTGGCGTGCTTCTTCTCGATGATGGTGTAGGCGGAGTTCTTGACGTCCTCGGCGATACGCTTCTCGGCGGCTTCGTGCTCCAGGTGGCCGTGAAGCTCGCAGAAGGTGTTCAGCGGAACGCCGGCAACCTGAGCGCTGGACCAAGCGACAAACTCGGAGTCGCCGTGCTCACCCATGACATAGGCCTGGACATCGCGCGGGTCAACCTCGACGTGGGCACCAAGCATCTGCTGCAGACGGCCGGTGTCGAGCACGGTGCCGGAGCCGATGACATGGCCCTCGGGCAGGCCGGACATCTTAATGGCAGCATAGGTCAGAACATCAACCGGGTTGGAGACGATGAGCAGAATGCCGTCGAAGCCAGACTTCTTAATCTCGGGGATAATGGACTTAAAGATGTTAACGTTCTTGTTGACCAGGTCCAGGCGGGTCTCACCGGGCTTCTGGGCAGCGCCAGCGGTGACGACGATCATGGCGGCGTCGGCGACATCGGAATAATCGCCGGCGTAGATCTTCATCGGCTCGGCAAACGTCATGCCGTGCGCGATATCCAGGGCCTCACCCTCGGCGCGGTTCTTGTCCACGTCGATGAGAACCATCTCGGAGAACAGACCGCTCTGCATCAACGCGAACGCCGAAGACGAACCGACGAAACCGCAGCCGACAATAGCGACCTTCTTCTCGTTAACCATTAGAAACTCCCATCTCTCTCCACAAACAAGCCGCCCGGGAACGACCCGAGCGGCTTGCCGTAATCCCAATACATCCAATCGGGACTTTGATTATGCTCCTATTCGCAGCCAAAAATCGACCGTTTACCGAAATTGTTTGCAGGATTCGTAAAATAACTGCACGAAATCGGTTTCGAGCTATTGACGAGCCGAAATACCTTTCTAATACAGGCCCGCCTCGCGAATGGCCTCGACAGCCAAGGCAATCTGATCGGGCGGCAGGACCAGCGCCATGCGCACGTGCCCCTCACCCGAAGGACCAAAGCTCGCGCCCGGCGTCACCACAACGCCGGCCTTCTCCATGAGCTCCTCGCAAAACGCCATGGAATCGGTGCGACCACCGGGAAGCTTGGCCCACACAAACATAGAGCCATGCGCGTTGGGACGCTCCCAGCCCAGGTCCTCAAGACCGTCGCACAAGGCATCGCGGCGCTCCTGGTACTTCAGACGCTGCGCCTCGACCTCATCGCGCGGACCGTTCAAGCACGCGATTGCGGCCTTCTGGATCGGGAAGAACATGCCAAAGTCAATCTGGCCGCGCAGCTTGGCAAAGGCTGAGACCACGTCCTCGCGGCCGACCAAAAAGCCGATACGCGCACCGGTGACGTTAAACGACTTGGAGAGCGAGAAGAACTCCACGCCCACCTCGAGCGCGCCGGGATACTGCAAAAAGCTTCCGCCCGGCTCGCCGTCGAACACGATGTCGGAGTATGCGTTGTCATGGACGATGAGCAGGTCGTGCTCGCGGGCGAAAGCGATGATCTCCTCGTAGACCTCGGGCGTGCCCACCGAGCCGACCGGGTTCGCGGGCAGCGACACGATCATATACTTGGCACGATCGGCAACCTCGGGATCGATGCCCGCCACATAGGGCAGATAATTGTGCTCGGCAACCAACGGATAGTACTCGAGCTTGGCATCGGCGATCTTCGCACCCGCCTCAAAGACCGGGTAGCACGGATCGGGAACCAGGATGGTGTCACCCGGATCGAGCAGGGCCAGGCCCAAATGGCCCACGCCCTCCTGCGTGCCGTTGCACGACTGCACCATGGACGGCGTAATGCCCGAAACGCCAAAGCGACGCTCATAGTAATCGCACACGGCCTGCTTGAGTTCGGGCAGGTCGCGCAGGGCGTACTTCCACATCTCGGGATCTTGGGCTGCCTGCGTGAGCGCCTCGACCACATGGTCGTACGGCTTAAAGTCGGGCGTGCCCACGCTCATGTTGTAAATGGTCTTGCCCTGAGCCTTCAGCGCGAGAAGTTTGTTGTTGAGCGAGGCGAAGACCTCCGCGCCAAAGCGGTCGAGACGCTGCGATGCCTGCATGGTGCCACCTTTCGATATAAAAAACGCGGCGCTCCGACAAGAGAGCCGCGCGATACGGGCCATCAGATTGCAAAAGTGTAACGCTTGCAAACCCCGTATTGGTTCAATTTAGCCAACCTTAGTCAATTGCATTGAGCGCGTCGATCTGCGCAAGCCACAGACGCGAGCTGGCGTCACTCGGCATACGCCAATCGCCGCGCGGGCTGAGCGTCACCGAGCCCACCTTGGGACCATCGGGCAGGCAGCTGCGCTTAAACTGCTGGGCAAAGAAGCGACGGTAGAACGTACGCAGCCACGTGTGGACGGTCTTGGCGTCGTAGACGCCCTCGAAGCTCTTGAGCGCCATGCGGTAGATCTTGCCGGGCTCAAAGCCAAAACGCAGCAGGTAATAGAGGAAGTAGTCGTGCAGCTCGTACGGGCCCACCAAATCTTCGGTCTTCTGCGCAATCTCGCCGTCGCCCGTGGGCGGCAGAAGCTCGGGGGACACCGGCGTATCGAGGATATCGAGCAGGACCTCGGCAATGCGTCCGCCAAAGACATCGGCGGCATAACGCACCAGATGGCGCACAAGCGTCTTGGGCACGCTCGCGTTGACGGCGTACATGCTCATGTGGTCGCCGTTATAGGTAGCCCAGCCGAGCGCCAGCTCCGACAGATCGCCCGTGCCAATGACAAAACCGCCAGCCTGGTTGGCCAGATCCATCAGAATCTGCGTACGCTCGCGCGCCTGGCTGTTCTCGTAGGTCACGTCCTGCACGGCCGGATCGTGCTCAATGTCCTTGAAGTGCTGCTCCACAGCCGAGTGGATCGAAACCTCGCGGAAGCTCACGCCAAGGTCGCGAGCGAGCGACTCGGCATTCGACTTGGTGCGATGCGTCGTGCCAAAGCCGGGCATGGACACGGCCGTGATACCGGTGCGCGGCAGTCCCAGTGCATCGAAGGCGCGAACCGTCACGAGCAGTGCGAGTGTAGAATCAAGGCCGCCTGAAAGACCAATGACAGCCGCCTTGGTGCCCGTATGGGCAAGGCGGGTCTTGAGGCCGGCGGTCTGCAGGTCGAGGATGGTCTCGCAACGCTCGGCCAGGTCGCCATGGTCGGCCGGCACAAAGGGCGCACGGGGGAAGACACGGTCGATGTTGAACGCATCGCGCAGGACAGGTTCATCTGCCGGCACGCCCTCAAACGAAAATTCAACGATCGTAACCTCCGGCGCATCGTCCGCGCGCGTCCACGTCGTCGAGCGACGGCGCTCGGCAACCAGGCGGTCAAGATCAACGTCGGCGATGGCCATGTCGCAGGTAAGCAGCTTAGTCGCGGCGAGCTTGGAGCCGTTTTCGTAGACGAGGTTCTCGCCCGCAAAGACCATGTCGGTCGTGGACTCACCCTCGCTCGCATCTGCATAGGCATAGGCACAGTACAGGCGCGCGCTCTGATTGGAGATGAGGCTGCGGCGATAGTCTGCCTTACCGATAATCTCGTCCGAGGCCGACGGGTTGAGGATCACCGTCGCACCGGCAAGCGCCATCTCGGTCGAAGGGGGCGCCGGCACCCACAGGTCCTCGCAGACCTCAACGCCCAGCACCATATCCTCGGCACCTTCATCACAGCAGCGGTAGACAAGCCCCGAACCCAGCGGAACCGGACCCTGACCGGCAAACTCGACCCACACAGGATCCGCAGGCGCCGGAGCAAACCAACGGCGCTCATAGAACTCGCCATAGTTGGGCAGATACTTCTTGGCCGTAAGACCCAAAAGCTCACCCGCACAGCACACGGCGGCGCAGTTGTAGATGTTCTCGGCCACCGCCACGGGAAGACCGATGGTAAAGACAATCGGCAGCTCGCGGGTTTCATCGAGGATACGTACCAGAGCAGCCTCGCAGGCATGCAGCAGCGTGCGATTATGGAACAGGTCGGCCGCGGTATAGCCGGTCAGGTTAAGCTCGGGCAGCACCAGCGCGCGAACGCCGCGCTCGGTAGCCTCGCGAACAGCCGTCAGTGCAACCTCGGCATTGCCCTCGACATCGGCCACGCGAATCTTGGGCGAGGCCGCCGCCACGCGCAAAAAGCCATCAGACTGAGAAAGGTGAAGATTCATAAGAATGCTCCCGTGCGTAAACGCCATTCACAACAATTAGCAAGCCCTATTGTAGTTCAACCGCCGGGTGTAACCGCATCCCACCAACTTGGTGAGCTATTGATGAGTTGATGGTATCTGTTAAATGTCACGTACGATTCACATCTGGTGGGTACCCTGATGGCTGCATGAAACGAAGCAGATTTACACCGGGAGGGCCCCGTATGACAACCAAGTACACCGACGCGCCGCGCACGCGCGTCATGACACCGGCCGCGCTCAACAACGGCGTTCACGAAAACCATTCCATTGGACAGACCATGGCCATCGCGCCCAAAAAGGGCCTGTTCGATGACATTTCCATTCCTCAGATCATCGCCGGCGCCGCAGCAGCCGCCACGAGCGTCGCGCTTGCTTCCAAGATCGGTATCGCCGGATCGGTGATCGGCGCCGCCGTGAGCTCGGTCATCACCGTTGTGTCCTCGCAGGTCTACCGCCACTTTATCTCTGCCAGCGCCAAAGCCCTCAAAGGCACACACGCCGACGTCGACTACCCCGCCGGCGCCTATGAGCCCGTTGAATTTAATACCGAGGAGCACCTGGGCGGCGCTGCGACTACGCAGGAGATGCGCCAGATTGCGGGGCGCGCGACCACGGCGCGCGTCGCCCCCAACAGTCTGCGCGCCAAGGCGGCGGCAGAGCGCAGCCAGACGCAAAAGAAGGTCATCATCTTCTCGATCGCCATCGCCATCGTCGCGGTCATCGCCTGCACCGGTGCCATCCTTATCACCACTGCCGGCGAGGGTCTGGGCGAGCGCCCCGAGCCGATTCTGTCGTCGCGCACGACCGAGCACGACGCGGATAGCACCGGTCAATCGCAAAACCAGCAGGACGACTCGCAGGGCACCTCCACATCCACCGACTCGTCCTCGAACACCCCTGATCAGTCGCAAAGCGCTGATTCCTCTGCGAACAGCGGCGGCACGCAATCCGGCACGACCGACTCAAGCCAAACGACTGACGGCTCTCAGCCGAGCACGGGTGACCAGACGAGCGGCAATACATCGGGCACGAGTTCCACCGACAATAACAACACCGACAGCTCGAGCGGAACCGCGTCCGGCACGGCATCTGACAGCTCGAGCCAAGGCACGGCATCGGGCAACTAAGCACGTTTGCCCCTCATAGATAACCGACCTGTATAACGGGCGCGAACCGGCAACGGTCGCGCCCGTTTGCCTTGGGCGACGAGATGGCAAGCCCCGCGCGATGGTAAGATGCTTTGGTGTGTAAAGAGGAGATTTGCCATGAGCAAGACAATAGTTAGGCCCACGCTTTCGCTGGGCAACCACATCTATCTGTATCGCCTGCTGCGCGACGCGATTGGGTGCGGCAAGCAAACGTTTATGACGCAGGTCGAGGAGGCACTTGCTGCTGGTGACATGGTCGCTTATGACCTGGGCTTTGAGTCCACGCGCGAGCTGCTCGAGGAGCTCGACGACTGCATTAAGCTGACCGTCTTTAAGGGCGGTCGCCTGTATGCCACCGTCATCGCCAACGAGGCCTGGGATACTGCCCTTGCCAAGGGCGAGGACAAACCCAAGGCAACCAAGGGCGCCAAGCAGTCCTACAAAAAGAAAAAGCGCGGCGAGAAGGACCTGAAGGCTGTGCGCCCCAAGCACGTTAAGCGTCCCGAGCCCGTGGCCGAAGTCGCTCCGGAGCCCGAGGCAGCGGTTGAAGTCGCTGTTGAAGCAACGGCAGAAGCCGAAACCGAAATCGCCGCCACGGCCGATCCCAAAGTCATATCCGAGCAGGAAGCCACTGCGGAGCTCAACGAGGCTCCCAAGTCGACAACCGAAGAAGCCGCTAACCAATCCGAGACGCCTGCGTTCCAAAACAGCGATGTCTTTGGCGGCGAGGCTGAGGACGATCGGCTCGACGATCAAGACGCTATCGAGTCGACGCCGGAGCCCGAGACGCCGAAGCCAGCCATCTCGCTCACGGTCGTCTATGATCCCGAGAACGCCAACGCCGGCATCACCACCATGGCGTCCACGCCCATCGAGGCAAAGTCGAGCGTCGAGGACGAGAACGCGGCGCAGGTTGAGGTTGAAAATGCAGCTGCAGACGCGCCCGTCACCGTGAAGCCCGCAGATTCCACGACCAGGCCGGAAGCGACGCCGGAGCCCGCACCCGTCATCGAGTCCGTGCCCGCCGCTGCTTGCGACCAAATTCCCGCACCGGCACCGGCTTCGGTACCCGCAGCGGCCCCAGCCCCCGCACCTGCAGCGCCCGCTATCCCCGAGGACTTCCCCGTCGATTTCGCAACCGAGGTCTTCTGCCCCGGCCCGCTTCTGCACCAGCTGTCGACCTATCTCCCCTACGGCGCCGACACGCTCGGCATCGTCGGCGAGTACTACTGGATCGCCCGCGAGCGCGGTACCATCGAGGCCGCGCGAAACCGCGCGAGCTTCCCCCTGCACTACACGCAGGCCGGCGAGCGCCGCGAGGTTGCCGTGCGCATCCGCCGCAACACCACCGGCGGTCTCGGAGCCGCCTGGACCATCGATAAAGTCGAGCCTTCTACCAAGTAACAAAAAGGGACGATAGCCCTCAAGGTTATCGTCCCTTTCTCGTTAGGTCACCTGAGCTCGACTAATCGCGCGTCAGCTTGCGATGAATACGATGCGGCTGGGCTGCGTCCTCGCCCAGGCGCTCGATACGGTTGGCCTGATAGGCCTCGAAATTGCCCTCGAACCAATACCAGTTGCCCGGATTCTCGTCGGTGCCCTCCCACGCCAGAATGTGCGTGGCGACGCGGTCCAGGAACATACGATCGTGGCTAATGACCACCGAGCAGCCCGGGAACTCGAGCAGCGCCGCTTCGAGCGAGGACAGCGTCTCGACGTCGAGGTCGTTCGTGGGCTCGTCGAGGAGCAACAGGTTGCCGCCCTGCTTGAGCGTGAGCGCCAGGTTCAGACGGTTGCGCTCGCCACCGGAAAGCACGCCAGCGCGCTTCTGCTGGTCCTGGCCCTTAAAGCCAAAGCTCGCCACATAAGCGCGGCTCGGAACCTCGGTCTCGCCGACCATCATGTGGTCCAGGCCGTCCGAGACGACCTCCCATAGGTTCTTGTCGGGGTCGATGCCGGAACGGTTCTGGTCGACGTAAGAGATCTTGACGGTCTCGCCCACCTCGAGCTCACCCGAAGTCAGCGGCTCCAGACCCACAATCGCCTTGAACAGTGTGGTCTTGCCCACGCCGTTGGGACCGATCACGCCCACGATGCCGTTGCGCGGCAGGGTGAACGAAAGGTCATCGATGAGCACGCGGCCATCGAACTCCTTGTGCAGATGATGGGCTTCGAGCACCTTGTTGCCCAAACGCGGGCCCACAGGGATGCGGATGTCGGTCCAGTCGAGCTTCTGGCTTGCGCGGGCCTCGGCCTCCATCTCCTCGTAGCGAGCCAGACGGGCCTTGTTCTTTGCCTGGCGAGCCTTGGGCGAGCTGCGTACCCACTCGAGCTCGGCCTCCATGCGCTTGGCGAGCTTGGCGTCACGGTTGCCCTGAGCCTCGATACGCGCGGCCTTGGTCTCCAGATACGTTGAGTAGTTGCCCTTGTAGGGATAAAGGTGGCCACGGTCGACCTCGCAGATCCACTCGGCAACGTTATCCAAGAAGTAGCGGTCGTGCGTAACGGCAAGCACCGCGCCCTGGTAGTTGTGCAGGAAGTGCTCGAGCCACAGGATCGACTCGGCGTCCAGGTGGTTCGTGGGCTCGTCGAGCAGCAGCAGGTCGGGAGCCTCGAGCAGCAGCTTGCACAGGGCCACGCGGCGGCGCTCGCCGCCGGAAAGTACGTTGACCGGCATGTCGGAATCGGGCAGCTGCAGGGCGTCCATGGCCTGGCCGAGCTTGGAATCGATATCCCAGCCGTCGGCGGCGTCGATCTCGTCCTGGAGCTTTCCCATCTCGGCCATGAGGGCGTCCATGTCGCAGTCCGGGTCGCACATCTCCTCGCCGATCTTATTGAAGCGATCGACCTTGGCGATCATATCGCCAAACGCCATGCGCACGTTCTCGATAACGGTCTTGTCGTCGTCGAGCGGCGGCTCCTGCTGCAGGATACCCACGGTGTAGCCGGGGGTGAGCCTGGCATCGCCGTTGGAGACCTCCTCGATGCCGGCCATGATCTTGAGCAGGGTCGACTTGCCCATACCGTTGGGGCCCACGACGCCGATCTTGGCGCCGGGGTAGAAGCTCAGGGTCACGTCGTCAAGGATCACCTTGTCGCCATGGGCCTTACGAGCCTGATACATCTGGTAGATAAACTCTGCCATTTGCCTGTTTTATCCTTTCTACCTGCTGTTTCCCTATTCTTGTTTCGCTTTAGTAGAAACGAAATGAGGAAATCAGCTCTGAAACGTAACGAAAAAGGGGCATGGTTGCCCACACCCCCTAATACTACCTGGGAAAAGTCCCCCGGAACATACTATGAACTGCGTACGCTAGTTTTCCGCAACCTTAACGAACGGCTCGCTGCGATTTGCGCCACAACAGATACGAGTAGACGTAGACGGCTCCAACCAAACCAAACGCCAGAACCGCAATCACCGCGGCGACGACTTCACTCGAAAGCACGCTGCCTGCCACGCCCATCACAATCAGGCCAATACCCAGCACCATAAAGCAGGCGCCGCCAAAACGCTGCGTACGGCGCCAGTTCTCGGGATCGGCAAGCGCCCAGGGTGTCTTGATACCGAGCGTATAGTTCTGCTTCACACGCGGCAAGTAGTTGCCTACGCCGATGAACAGCAAACCGACAACACCGGAAATCAGCACGTTAACCGAACCGACCGCCGGCACCACGCCCCAGACTGTAAGCTCTCCCAGCCAGCTTATGGCGCACATGAACAAGGTGAAGGCGATTACGAAGCCCTGGTAGAACTTGCCCGAGGTTCGATATGCCTCACCTTTGGGGTCGATGCGCGGCACCACGCAGAACATTGCGAGAAGCGCCAAAGGCAGCACGCCGAGCGCGGAGGCCATCCAGCTAGGACCCCAACCGTCGACGGCGCCGTTCGCGCCCCAGTGCGTGGGAATCTGCGCAGGCAAGCTCGGCATCACCATGAGGTGCGCTACGACATTGGCGACGCACAGAGCGACCAGCGCAATCCACACGCGCGACGATACCCCCGTGGGGTGAATGCCCTTGTTTTCGTTATTCATCCTTATCACCTTCCGTGTTTGTAAAGCCCATAAACCAACCGATCAAGTCCTGCATGACGGTGGTGTTTAAGCTGTAAACGATGTTTTGGCCATGGCGCTCGTCGGTCACCAACCCGGCGTTTTTGAGCGTCGCCAAGTGATGGCTTAGCGACGGCTTACTGATATCGAAATGCTCGGCAAGCTCCCCCGCCGTGCAATTGCCCTCGCGCAGCAACTCCAAAATGCGCCGTCGCGTTGGATCGGCAAGCGCCTTAAAACCCTCTCCCGGCATAAGACCTCCTCTCATCATCTCTCATGACGCGCACACTATACTCGATATTTAGATGTTTGTCTAACTATCTAATCTTACACTCAAAAAATAGCCGCTCCCGCGCAATGCGAAGACGACCACTTCTCACGCCATAAACGTGTTTCGGAGTTGGCTAACCCGCGGCAACGGGTGCCATCTGCTTCGATCTTATGCGAATCCCGACCCCATTTCAACAAGCCCCAAGGGCTCAAATGAAATCGCGATAATACCTATAATGACGATAGCTAAAACACGATTCGCTTCCCCATCGGAGGATGTCTATGACCGAAACTGCTGCTCTCGTCGAGACGCGCGATACCAAGCTCGAGATCATCATGGGCCGCGAGGCACTTAATAAACTCGCCAACGCCACGGTGTTGGTGCTCGGCTGCGGAGGCGTGGGCTCCAATTGCTGCGAGGCACTTGCCCGCGGCGGCATTGGTCATTTTGTAATTCTGGACAAGGACATCATCGCGCCCAGCAATATCAATCGCCAGGCCATCGCCTTTCACAGCACCATCGGCAAGCGCAAGGTTGACGTGATGGAAGCCATGATTCGCGATATCAATCCCGCCGCCACCGTTATCAAGCGCACCGAATACCTGCTGAGCGACAACATCGACGAGTTCTTCGCGAGCGTTTTGGAGCAGACAGACGGCAAGCTCGACTACGTCGTCGACGCCATCGACACCATCTCGGCCAAGCTCACCATTGCCAAATATGCTCAGGACCACGACATTCGTTTGGTTAGCTCCATGGGCGGGGCCAACAAGCTCCATCCCGAGTGCCTCCGCTTTGCCGACATTTTCGATACGGTACGTGACCCCATGAGCCGCATCATGCGCAAAGAATGCAAGAAGCGCGGAATCAAGAGTCTACATGTACTGTTTAGCTGCGAGGAATCGGTTAAGACACAGCCCCGCGACCCTTCCAATATCCACGAGCGCACCGAGTTGGGCACCGCCAGCTTTATGCCGCCCATCATGGGTCAGATGATTGCCGGCGAGGTTATCCGCCAGATCAGCGGCCGCGGTACCGAGCGCGTGCGCGCCGATGGCCAGCGCTTGGACTAGCGGAGCGCGCCGAGATGGAGCCCCGATTATTTGATGCACATTGCCATCTTGATTTAATGGCTCACCCGGACGCTGTTGCCGATGAGGCAACGGCGCTGGGCTTGGGTCTATTTGATTGCGGCGTCGATCCACGCGACTTCGCTAACGCACATGGACGAACCCGTCGCCCTCCTACCGTCATCAAGGGCATCGGCCTCCATCCCTGGTGGCTCGCCGACGAGCGATGCGGCAACGCAGAAATTGACCTACTCTGCCAAATTGCCGCGCAAGAGCGTTTTGTTGGCGAGGTCGGGCTCGACTTTTCCGCTCGTTTTGCCGGAAGTGAGCCGCTACAAATACAGGCATTTGACCGGCTCTGCGATACACTCGTGCAGTGCCCTCTTACCGGGCGCGTGATATCAATTCACGCCGTTCGTTCGGCAGGAGCCGTACTGGACGTCCTCGAATCGCATGGACTACTCATCCCAAACCCCGACTCCCCCGCTATCATCTTCCACTGGTTTAGCGGCACTTCGGACGAACTCGTCCGCGCGCGTAATGCGGGCTGTTATTTTTCCGTCAACGAACGCATGCTCGCGTCTAGACGTGGACGCGAATACGCACGACAGATTCCACTCGACCGGCTACTGCTCGAGACCGATGCGCCGTACGAGCCAAACACAGATACAAGCGCACAGTCGCTCATCAGATCGCTCACAAGGACCTCGATGCGCATTGCCTCACTCAAAATCTGTGACGCAAAGCGCATCGAGTCGGCAGTTTTAGCAAATGCGCGCTCTGTATTTGACCTTCGCTAACCCCTGTAGGCAAAAATGCCAAGGAACATGCGAATCGCACAACGCAGTCCCTATTGGAAGGCAGTACAGTTCGACAGCATTACACCAATTCGTGCATGAGATCACGGTTACGTGCATACAATTCGTCAAAGATATGACGGCGCGACGCATATAACTCGTGGGCAGTCATATCAGGCACGATTGTTTGCGCAACGCCAAGGACTTGGGCGAGCTCATCCCATGATGCATAGGCGCCACCTGCGAGAGCTGCCATGATGGCATCACCGAAGCATGCGCCCACCGTAACCTTGGCAACCGAGACCTCGCGCCCACATACGTCGGCGATAGCCTGCATCCAAACTGGATTCTTGGTTCCACCTCCGACAAGCATAATGCGCCCAATTGGCAGTCCATGTTCTCGCTCGATAATGTCGACATGGGATGCAACGGTATACGCGACGCCTTCCAAGGCGGCACGAACCATATGGACTCGCGTATGCCTTCCGGTCAGGCCAAAGAAGACGCCACGCGCCTCGGGATCGTTGAGCGGAGTGCGCTCCCCCGCAAAGTACGGCAGACACAGGAGCCCATCGGCACCCGGCGCCACACCGGCGGCATCATGCGCCATAACCGAATATGCATCGGGGCCACCGTGGCCCTCGGCCTCCACGGCGTCGCGATACAGCTCTTGGCGCAGCCACGATGTGAGCGCACCCGCCGTATTGGTCCCCGCGCAGATCCCGTAAGTTCCGGGAATGATAAACGTCCCTGGCCACAGGCGGGCATCATCGACCATATGATCAGCTAGATAGATGAAATACGCCGTACTCCCCAACTGAACCATCATATCGCCGGGACGAAATACACCCGTCGAAATGGCCTCGGCACCAGAGTCGCCCGTTCCCACTAAGACAGGTGTCCCTGCCGCGAGCCCCGTCGCCTCAGCCGCACGCTGCGTAATCACCCCGGCAATATCGGTAGCCGACATTACCTCCACCATCTGGTCAGGCCGGCAGAAACGAGCACATTCCCGAGCATCAACCTTCCAAGTGTAGCGGTCGTATAGGGGAAGAAAATCCTCCGCCAAATAACGGTCCACCGTAAAACGCCCCGTCAACTTCGCGCACAGAAACGATGACGCCGTCAGGAACTTCGCGGCACGTTCGTGCACCTCGGGCATATTCTCCTTAAACCACAAGATCTTGGGAGCAATATCTGACGAACAGGGATCGTGCCCGAAAAGCTCGCGTGCGCGATCTAACCCATATTCGGAAAGGAGCTCGTCAATCTGCGGCTTCGAACGTGCATCGACTCCATACAAAATCGCGGGCGCCAGCGCGTTGCACTCGGTATCGACCGGTACGCAGTCGCAACCCAATGCGGAAAGGCCCACGCATCCGATCTGTGCCGCGTTAACCCCCGATCGCGCCACCAGCTCGCGCGACAAGCGGCAAAAATCGCCCCACCAAACTGCCTCCGCATCATGCTGGTACCATCCGTCACACGGGTTGTCCGTCTCATGTCCACAAGAGGCTTGGCAAACGATGTTGCATCGATCATCGATTAAAACGCCTTTAGAGGCGCTTGTCCCAATATCAATACCCAGATAGAGCGCCATAGGTACCTACTCCCCTCGCGCCGTACGAGCGGCAGCCATAAAACGAGCTACCCGCTCAACATCGACCGGGGCATCCAGCTTTCCGTCGCGCTTTAAGCACGTGCCGACAAACGCGCCATCGTAGTGAGCAAATACGTCAGCCACGGTATTTTCGCGGCAACCGGTGCCACATACCACAGGTACTTGGCCAACACGCTCGCGAACCTCATCGGCAAGCTCGCCCGATGCGCCACGACCGGCAGCCGAACCGCCGATGACCATCGCATCCGGTAGGCAATTAAAGAGAAGTGAATCGGCAATGTCCGCAGTCGTGCGGTCGTTGAGATAAACCTCCCCCTCGCTCGTGATGAAGTGAAAAAGCTTGAGATTGTCCAAGCGCAGCGCCGCCTTGCGACGCATGGTGTGAGCGAAATCTCGGTTAATCAGCCCGAGATCACCGACCCAGGCACCGCAAAAATTGCAGCGCGTGAACTGCGCATCGACGGCAGCGCACAGCTCGATTGTGGCATCACCATCGTAAATAGCCTCAGCTCCCCAAGGAGTCGACAGATCATGGGATAGAGCCCCGATAACATAGCCCATCGATGCAAGGGTTGAGGGAGAAACGTGCTGCTCATAGGGCATCGAGAGCTCATTGGTAATCAAAATGCCATCGACACCGCCCTGCTGCAACGCCTCGAGATCGTGCTTGGCGGCTTCCACGACCTGCGGCACGCTTCCGCCCGGGTAATACAGCGGATCGCCCGGCAGAGAACGCAGGTGCAGCATTCCGATAACCGGCTTTTCGGTCTTGAACATCGAGGTTAGAAACGACATAACGTGCTCCTTCATAGGGTTATTGCAGGGACGTTACTCCCCCAGCACCTCGACGTACACTTTTCGCTTCTGCGGACCGTCAAACTCCGCAAGATAGATGTTCTGGGCACTTCCGCACACGATGTGGCCATCTTGGACGGGAAAGAAGCAACTGTTTCCACAAATCATGCTCTTGATATGCCCGCAGGAGTTGTTGCCGGTGGCTCCATAGCTCGGCAGGAAGTGCGCATGCGCATAGGGGGCATCGAGTGGGGCGATGCGATCAAGCGTCTCCATAAGATCCGTCTCCACGCAGGGCAGCCCCTCGTTTACCACGATTCCACAGGTCGTATGCGACAAAATAATCGCTGCCAAGCCATTGGTCACCGAGCTGCGTTCGATGGCAGCGTGCACATCTTCGGTAATATCGATGAACTGGTCCGGAGCAGTCGATAGATAGCTCAATGTCTCGAGCGTCACCATGTTTACTCATCCCCTTCAAGAAAACGCAGAGCATTACCCCAGTAGAGCCTTTCTCGCGCATCATCGCGCATGGGCACGGTATCGAGCGCCCGCTTGAGTTTGAATGCACGGAAACGCGGCGTATTGCTGGCGAACATCACTTGATGCGATAGCGCGCGCTCATACCACAGCGGCCCCATATCGACCGTGAAAAGACGCTGCATCATCTCCTCGGGCGAATCGATGTACGTGATAGAGGTGTCCGTGTAGCAGTTGGGATACTTGAGCAGCATCGCCACGGTCTCGCGCACCCAGGGCCAGCCAAAGTGGGTCAAACTAAAGCGCACATTTGAATGCGTTGCGATTGTGTGCTCAAATGCAAGCGGGTTACTGCGCGAGAGCTCTGCGCCCGGCTCCCAAGACATACCGGCATGAAAAACCACCGGCTTGTTATAGCGCTCGCACAGCTCGTAAAGCGGCTCGGCCACAGCATCATCGGGGGCAAAACCCTGCTTTGCCGGATGCAGGCAAAGCCCCTTTGCCCCCAACTCGGTAAAGGCGCGCTCCAATTCGTCTGCGGCACCGCTCACCTGTGGATCTACGCTCGCAAATCCCCACAGACGATCGGGGTGCGCGGCAACCAGCATGGCAATCTGGTCATTGGTGCCAAAGTGTCCTCCGCATGCCGTGGTTACATCGAGCGGCATGAGCACGCTCTTCCGCACGTCGCAGACGTCCATCTCGACTTGAAGCTCATCCCAATCCATGGGACCCATATGCCCCATACCAAATTCTCGTGACCAAAAACCGAACCCATCAGGCTCATCACCCGGCGTACAGATCTCGCCATAGAGCATAGGATGGACCAACATGTCGATAACCATTTCGTACTCCTTTCCAGGCATTTGGCCCTAGTACGGCTCAAACGAACCAATCACTCGGGACGACAGTTCAGCGCCCGCCTTCATACACGCCGGAATATCAAGGGCATCGATCACGCCCTTGGTAAACCCGGCAATATACGAGTCGCCGGCACCCACGGTGTTAACGACCTTCTCCGCCGGCACGATCCCGCACTCATAGAAGCGCTCGCCGTCAAAGGCAATGCTTCCCTTCTCGCCAAGCGTGGCAACCGCAACGCGCGGCCCCAACTCCTGTACGTGACGTACCCAATCACGTAGCTCCGGAGTGTCCTCTTCAAACGACATGAACGCATAGTCTACGTAAGGAAAATGAGCCTCACATGCATATTCGGGATCCTGGCTGAACACCGAGAAGTCCATAACCACCGTCTTGCCCGCTTCATGCCATTCGGGCAGGAGGTCCAAACAATTGCCAAACAGGTCGGTATGGATGATGTCATGCTCCAGGATAAACGCCCGGTCGTCTTCATTCGGTCGATATGTCTCCATTACGCCATCGATTGCCTCGAGATGCACGCGATCGACGCCGTCTTTCAATGCCATGAGCATCACCGAGGTGTCGCCATCCTCCACCCGCAGATGAGAGATATCGAGCCCCTCAGCGGCCAGCGCCTCCCTCATCTTGTCTCCGTACTCGTCCTTGCCGACAACCGACACGGCGGATACCGAAACGCCCATTCGTGCAAGATGGATACCCCAGTCAATGCCGTTACCAGTCGGATAGAATACGCCGATGTTTTGATAGACGTCCGCGCAGCAAAAACCAGCCGCACACGCTTTAATACCCATACTCTTCTCCAATGTTCAAAAGGGGACCCACCGCATGGCGAGCCCCCTTTTCGTGTTTCGCTTATTGTTTTGCATCGGCTGTCCAAAGCCTCATAGCCAGACCGCCTTGCGCTTTCTTAAGCTATTCGACGATTGGCGCTCCGTGGCCCCAAGAACCTTCCATGCCGCACACGGTCGAGGCAAACCCGGCAGCAAAGTCGAGCGCGCGCTCGATAGCCTCGGCGCCATCCTCACCACGCTTGGCGGAATCGAGATAGCACATCAAAAACGAGGTGAGGAACGAGTCGCCCGCCCCCATGGTGTCCTTCATGTCCGTTACCGGTTTAGCCAGCTGGCGGTAATAACGCTCGCCGTCGTAAGCAATGCAGCCCTCGGCGCCCGCCGTAGCCGACACAAAACGCGGACCCAAGCCCTTCACCCATGCCAGACGCTCGCGAATCTCGTCCTCACTCGCGGCATCCGCCGCACTAAAGAAGGCAAAATCGACGTAGGGTGCAATCTGCTCGTAGTACTCGTCGGTGGAGTCGTCCGAAAAGTCAAAAGAGACCGTGACGCCCGCAGCCTTCAGCTTGGGCAGCTCGCGCTCGGTAAAGCAATAGTTGCCCGAATGAACCACATCGAACTGCTTCATGTACGAAAGGTCAAAGCGATCGAGGACATAGCGCGCATCGCCACGGATACCGCCCTCGTTGGAGCCAAGGAAGACACGGTCACCGTCAACAACGGTCACGCGAGCCGCTCCGTTCTCGCCAATCATCTGCTCACACTTGTCAAGCTCGATACCCTCATCCTCGAGGCTTGCAATGACATGCTCGGCAGCGGCGTCATTGCCAAAAATGCCCATGTATGCGGAGCGTGCGGCACCGCATTTCTTGGCATAAACGGCGAAGTTCACCGCGTTGCCGCCAGGATACATGGTGTGGATATGCTCGTAGCGATCGACGACGTTGTCGCCAAATCCGAGCGCGTTAACGTTAAATGCCATGGTATTTACCCTTCTAGTACTCGACGACGCCCATGTAGCGACGGAAATCGGGATCATGGTCAAACACCTTGCCGCGTGCGGCACGCAGCTCGCAGTTCATGGCGTAGAACAGCACCGGGTCCAGATAGGCACGGACGCTCGCCGGCACGTCTTCCATACCGTACTCCTTGGCATCGAGCACCATCAGCGTATCGGTATGCGTCTTAAGGAACGCCAGGGCGCGCTCATCCATAGCACGGCACTCGCTGGAGCCCATCTGCAGGAAGTAAAAAACGCCATCCTGAGTAGCCTCGAAGGGGCCATGGAAGTACTCGGCAGAGTGGATGTAGCTGCAGTGCTGCCACTGCATCTCCATAAGAGAGCAGATAGCGAAACCGTAGGTCTGGCTAAAGTTGGGACCGCTGCCCAGAATGTAGAAGAACTCGTGCTCCTGGCAAAGCTTGGCAAAACGATCGCCCAGCTCGGCATTTACCTTCTCACGTGCCGGGGGAAGAATCTTATCCATCTCGGCGATACCGGCATACATATCGGCAAGATCGGCGTAGCCCTCCTGCTGATCGAGCAGCTCGGCCGCAAGCGACAGCGAAATGCCAGCGGGGACCTCGGCCTGCGGCACGCCCTCGCCCCACGGGTAGACCCACGTGGTCCACTTGCCGGAGTCGATCTTGGATCCAGCGTTGTCGGTCTGGGCGATCACCGTAGCGCCGGCTGCAAGGGCAATCTCGCAGCCCTCGACGACCTCCGGGGTATTGCCACTGTGGCTGCAAGCGATGACCAGGGACTTCTCGCCCAGACGACGCGGACGCATAATGTCGAATTCACGCGCGGTATAGATATACGAAGTGAAGGTGGTTGCCTCGCGCTGCAGAAGCTCATGAGCCGGGATCAAATCGATCATGGAGCCACCGCAAGCAATCCAGTAGACGCTGTCGAACTTGCCCTTCTCGGCAATTGCCTCTTTGATCAGATCGTGTGCGTTCATATCCAGTTCCTTTCTTGTTTAGGCCGCAATCAATGACGTTGGTTGCGTGGCCGATAGTTGTTTTAGTCAATCAGATATTTCTCGAATGCGGCCATGTTCTTGGCATCTGCCGCCGCCGGGTCATCGTAGTAACGACCGTCCGTGATTTCCTGGCCCAGTATGCCGTCGAAACCATGGGCGTTGAGTGTGGCGACGAAGGCGTCCATATCGTGCTTGCCATCGCCCCATACCAGATGTCCATACGGGTCACCGTCGATAAAGTGCATCTCGTGAATTGCCCCATCACCAAAGGCGGCAAACCAGTCCTCGAGCGTCTCGCCCGCAACGCCCATCGCGGTTGTATCAACCATGGGCTGTAAGTACGGGCTCGCGACCTCGTCAATCATGCGCTTCGCATCGGAAACCGTCGTCACAAGGTTGCTCTCCTCGGGACGCAGGCTTTCCATCGTAAGCACCAGACCGTGCTCGCCGGCATACTCCGCCAGAATGGACAAGTGCTCGCGACTGCGCTTCCAGGCTTCCTCGCGGTCCTCGTCCCAGTCGCCCCAGCCCGAGTTGATGGACATACGGTCGCACCCAAGTACCTCGGCAAGCTCAATGCCGTGCTTGAAGTACGCCAGGCTGCGCTGTTCATGCAGCGGCTTGCGTGCGCAGTACTGCCAAGGATAGACAACATTCTCGGGGCACAGAGTACGATACCTAAGCCCACGGTCTGCAGCCTTTTTCGCCAGGACCTCAGCCTCAAAGTAGCCCGTATGGTCGAGCGTCACATGCGGCTCTGCGCACCACAGCTCAATGGACTCAAAGCCCAAACGCTGCTGCACATCAAGGAAGTAATCGAGCGACCACATGATGTAGTGGATATTCATGCCCGCAATCTGCTCGCGGCGCAGCGTCGGTTTGGATTCAAACATCTTATGCCTCCTTATTTCGATCGAACACGATTTGTCCGTCCGACATCGTTATATCAACCGCAAGATCGCGTGCGTCGCGATAATCGAGGTCAAACACATCCCGATCGAGCACGCAGATATCGGCAAGCTTGCCGACCTCGAGCGTACCCAGCTCGTCTTCGCGCATCAGGTCGTACGCGCCCCCGGCAGTCCAAGCGCACAAGAGCTCGACAAGCGTCAGCGCGTTGGCCTCATTCACGGGCAGCCCGTCGTCGAAGTATCCGCCGCACGCACTGTAGATTGACTCGCCCAGGCTCGGGATCAGCAGCGGCAAATCCGTGCCACAGCACACTGTGCATCCGCAATCTTCCATGCCGCGGCGATTCCAGCTGTGCAAAAGTCGCGTCTCGCCGATTTGTCGACGCATCATCGACAGGCAATCCTCGCGCCGGTCCAGCGTCAGAATCTGCGGATAGACCTCGCAAATTCCACCCAACTTGCCAAACTCGACAAGATCGGTCGGATCAGAGTTCTCGAGATCGGTAATCGCATGGCGACGAAGCATCCGTCCATGCTCGTCTCGAGGCAGCGAGGCATAGAGCGCCACGGTGCGGCGAACGGCGCCATCGCCCTGGCAATGCAAGGAATATCGGAAGCCGTCAGCATCAATTGCACGCAGCTCGTTCTCAATCAGATCCCACTCTGGCTCCTCGACGACCGTCTTGCCGGCAGCGCCCGCATCGGCCGTGTCTTCATAGGGGTCAATCATCTCGGCAAGCCCCGCCCATACGCCGCGATCGGTCATACGGTTGAAGCCAGAAAAACGAACGAACGGTCCCCGGAAGCGCTCTCGTGCCTCGCGAGCATATGGCAGATTTGCACCGGCACCCACCGGCTGCGACATCATAGAGACGCGAACCGTCAGCTCTCCAGATTCCTCACGGCGAGCCATTTCGTCGGCAAAGCCGTAGTAGTCATCAAACGCCATCTCCTTGATGGCGGTAACGCCGCGCTCGTTAAGCATGCTCATGTAGTCCGAATACCCGGCACGCACCTCGGGCAGCGCGAGGAAATCGCTCATCATGCGCCAGATCTTCTCGGCATAGCACGCCTGCGGCGTAAAGCCGTATCGCGCACTGGCGGCAGCATTGAGAACACAGGTCTCCGCGCCCGGTGTAAAGCAGACGACAGGGATATCGCCAAAACACTCGTCAAACACAGCTGCTGTGTTTGCGTTCTCGGCATCCGATGCCAACGTTTCGGGCAGGTTGTGGCCAAAAGCCGCCGCGCAATCCGGATGATCATCTTTCCATGCACGCAAGAGCGACACGGCCTCTTTGGCATCAGCGACGCCGGATAGATCAGACCCCAACGTCCGCAGCGCCCAGCCCGTATAGAAGGTATGCACATCGATCAGGCCAGGCATGACGGTGCGGTCGCCCAGGTCAACTACCTCGTCCGCCTGGGTCAAATACGAAGCTACCTCACACTTGGTGCCAACCGCCTCAATTCGATTGCCACGGACCGCTACGAAACCTTCGAACGGCAGGTCCCCCGTACCGGTAAAGACGCTCTTAGACGTCAGGACCGTTAAACGATCAGACATCACAACCACCTACACCGGAAGCATGCCAGAGATTGCCGTTACGATCAGGCCAAAGACGACCATGAAAATGAAGAACTTCCAAATGGTCTTCCACCATTGACCAAACGAGATCTTTGCCACGGCAAGGCCGGCAACCGTCATGCCCGCCACGGGACTGATGGTGTTGATGGTCTGATTAGCAAACTGGAGCGCGGTAACGGCGGCTTCGGGATTGAGGCCCATAAGCTCGGTCAGCGGACCCATGACGGGCATGGTGAGCGCCGCAAGTCCAGAGCTCGAGGGAACCAGCAAAGAGAGCAGGCCAAGGACGATATACATAAACGTGGTGTAGACGGCGGCAGGTGCACCGGCGAGTGCAGTAGCGAGCGCCTGGAGGATGGTGTCGATGATCATGCCACCCTCTGCGATGACCAAGATACCGCGAGCGATGCCGATGACGATAGCGGCATACGCAAAGTCGGCAATGCCTTTAACGAACTCCTCGGCGATCGTCTGCTGGTCAAGGCCGCCCAGGATACCGGCAAGCAAGCCCATACCAAGGAACACGGCGGAAATCTCATTCATGTACCAGCCCTGGGTAACAAGACCCCAGACGATAATGCCCATACCGCAAGCAAAATCGATAAGCACGAGCTTCTGACGGATAGTGAACTCTTCCTCGATGGAGGCATCGGTCACGGAAAACTCAATACGCTTGAGCTTATCGTCCTCGTACACAATGGACGACTCGGGATTTTTCTTGACGCGCATGGCGTAGCGCATGGCCCATGCGATACCGACGGCAGTGAAGATGACCCAAGAAACGGCACGCAGCCACAGTTGCGGATTACCCTCGATGCCAATGATGCCTTGGGCGATCAAAACATTAAACGGGTCGATGGTCGAAGCACAATATCCCAAGTTAGGACCAAGGAAGCAGATGATGAATGCCGTCATCGAGTCATAACCGATACCCATCATGATGGGAATGAAGATGGCATAGAACGGCAGGGCTTCCTCAGACATACCAAACGTAGTGCCGCAAATGGACAGCAACGTCATCGTGATGGGAATGATGAGGATGTCCTTGTTCTTGAGCTTTTTAATCACACGGCTCATGCCGGCATTCAAAGCGTTGGTCTTGGTGATGATTGCGAACGATCCGCCAATCAATAAGACGAACGCAACGACGTCGGCAGCCTCTTGGATACCCTTGGTGGGCGCTTGCAGGACCGCGAAGATATCCTGACCCAGATTGATGGTCTCGCCGGTCTCGGAATCGGTGTAGTTCTTATCGACCTGTTCATAGGTTCCAGCAACGGCGACTTCACGCTCGCCCGCCGCTGTCGAAATCGTCTTGCGCTGATACTGACCAGAGGGAACGATCCAAGTCAGGACCGCAAAGACAACGATCAGCAAGAACATGATCGTATAGACATGCGGTAATTTGAACTTAAAACGTCTGTTTGTCTTCTTCGCCTTCGTATCTGACATAGATACCTCCAAAGAACTCGAGACTGCATCGCATCTCGCTTCAACGTTTGCACAATGCAAACGTTCTATGACGTCCCATAGATTACCAGCAGCTTTTCTCGCCATCAAGATAATTTCAAACTGATTGCCGCAACGCGGTTGAACGGTTGCGTTTGCGCCGTGAACGGTATGGAAACGCCCGGTGAGATGATCCACCGGGCGCTTCCATTCGCAATGTCCTAGATGTCAAAAACGTAGCGAGACCCAACGATCCGCTGACGACCGATGATAAACGGCCGCCGCTGCTCATCGAAAAAGAAGGCTTCCATATAAAACAAGGGTTCGCCAACGGGAACTGCCAACAGTCGAGCGACCTCGGGCGACGCGCACGCGATCTCGAGCGTGCACGGGTCGGTAAACGCGGGCGTGCGGCCCGTCTGGTCGCGCACGAACTCAAAAATGGATTGGTTAGATAGAGGTGCCGTTGATAGATAGGCGTTGTCCTCGTAGACATAAATGTTGTTCTCGAGCATGACAGGGACGCCATCGGCAGTGCGCACGCGCTCAACGCAAATCAAGTCAGTTCCAACGGGAACACCAAAGAACTGTGCTTCGGTGGAATCCGCCGGCAGTATCTTTCTCGAAATGACACACGCCCCCGGTTCCATTCCGTTAACGCGGCATGCGTCCGAAAAACTCTGGACGTCACCCTTCTGGCGAATCTTGCGCTTGAGCTTGGGGGCATTGACAAACGTGCCTTTCCCCTGTCGCTTCGTTAGATAGCCCTGCTGGACGAGCTCCTCAATAGCGCGCCGCACGGTAACGCGGCCAACTTTATAGCTCTCAGCCAATTCGAATTCGTTGGGTATCCGCGTGCCTGCCTTGTAGGCGCCGGAGTTGATTTCGTTTTTAATGATATCGATAACCTGTTGGTACAGCGGTATCGCTGCTTTACCGTCAGTTAGCCCTTCAGTCGGTGGCATATACCCTCTCCCAGCACAATTAAGTCAAAAGCGGGCTCAAGGGCATTCAACAAGCCCTTGAGCCCGCATTAGCATAAAGTATGCTTGCTGCCGCACCAAAATGTTGGCTATTTACTCATCTGACCCGAAAAACGCGCAACTACCGCGCTCCTAAGAAAGCGTGAGCAGCTCCGGCAGCTGGTCGATAATCTTGTCCGCGGTATCCTGGCTAAAGCCAAAGCGCTCCTCGCGCTTGGCAATGACTGTCAGGCCGGCTCGCTTGCCGGCAGTGATGCCGGGCACCGAATCCTCAACGCAGCAGCAGCGATTCGCGGGCAGCCCCAGCAGGTCCAGCGCATGCAGGTAGATGTCGGGCTCGGGCTTGCTCTCCTTAAACTGCTCGCCGCTCACCACATACTCAAAGGCATCCGACAGCCCGCACGCGTTGAGCACTTCCTCGATGCTAACCATGGGCGACGAGCTGGCAAGCGCCACGCGAACGCCACGGCGCGGCAGCTCTCGAATCGTATCCACGGCGCCTGGGTTAATCAAAGCCTGATAGTCGCGCGGACGCTTATGCGCCCACTCGTCCCAACGGGCCAACGCTTCCTCGCCAGTAAAATGCCCCTTACCGGCGCGCTCAAACCAATCGACCAGCATATGCAGGAAGAACTGATGCGAGGTACCGACCTGCCCATTCAACTCCTCTTGAGTCAGGTTAAGCCCAAGCTCCTTGGCAAACGCGGCAGTCTCGCCCAGGTAGTAATACTCGGTATCGACAATGACGCCGTCCATGTCAAAGATAACGGCATCGAACGGAAATGCGGACACGGCACCCTCCCTAACAAAAGGACGCCCGCGAGCAGGCGCCCGAACCATGCATTAATCGGCGATTCTAACCCAGCAGCTTATCCAGCGCCACCGCAATACCATCTTCGTTGTTATTGGCGGTCACCATCTGGGCCACAGCCTTAACCTCATCGACGGCGTTGCCCATGGCAACACCGGTGCCGGCCCACTCAATCATGGACTTGTCATTCTGGCCGTCGCCAAACGATACGACCTCGCTGGCATCGATGCCAAGCTTGGGCAGGGCACCCTCGAGCGCGCGGGCCTTGTCGATACCGGGCGCCGTGTACTCAAAGTACCAGTCGGCCGTAAACATGCCCGAAAGCGTCTGGGTAAAGGGCGCATACATCTCCTCGTAATGCGCCTGCAGGTAGGCCGGATCGCCCGCCGTCAACAGCTTGTCCACGGGATAAGCATCAGCGACCTCATGCAGGCTCTCCACCTCGCGGATCTTAAGATCGCACGCATCGCGCTCATACTTGACGATATTCTTCTGCGAGCCGTCAGGCAGCGTGATCATGCAATGGTACGAGTCCTCGACGTGCAAATCACGACCGAGCGAAATCATAGGGATCACGTCAAAATTACGCAGGTGATCAATCAAGCGATGCAATTCGTCGGCAGGCATAGCCTGATCGAACAGCACCTCATCGGTCTGAGCGTCGACCACATGCGCGCCATTAAAGGCAACTAGCAGACCGTCATGGTTTTGAAGGTCGAGCTCCTGCGCCAAGGCGTGCAGCCCCCATGCGGGACGGCCCGAAGCCAAGATGAGCTTAATGCCCGACTCCTGCGCCGCGAGCAGCTTCTCGCGCGTACGCGGGCTGATGACCTTTTGGTCGTTGGTGAGCGTACCGTCGATATCCATCGCAATGGCTTTGATTGCCATATATGCCTCCTTGCATCGTTTTTATCGCGCACTATCTTATCCGAGCCGGGGCACGTTCGCACAGCGCGCGTATGACGGTTGCAAAACCACCCCATTTGAAACAAACGCAAAAAAGTACTTGCAAAGACGCGTTCCGACATATAAGTTGATAAAAGACCGCCGTTGCGGTTTTAAGTAGATCGAGCATATTCAGTTTCAGTTTTCAGCGTGTAAGAGAAAGAAGATCGGCAAAGTACAACCCCAAACGCAATGACAACTTAATGAGGTAACTGCCACATGTGAGGCACCCCGGGCATTGCTGTCTCGATTTTGAGCACGATGCCTTCCGCCTTGCATGGGCCGTCCTATCCCGCCCCTGCAGCAACTGCCTCACGGGCACATTGAAAACCGCATAGCACCCCAACGTCAGCACATCACCCACGGCAAGCACATCACTCACGACAACCAACACATCAACAAACAGCACGAACATCAACCGATTGGAGAAGCTATGACAAACCACCACGCTGAAGACGGCGATAAGAAAAGCATTCTGGATGCCCGCATTGAGCGAGCATATGCAAACGAATATGACGCCGCCTTTGCCGCCGCGACCATCAAGAACTACGCGTCGCTACCGCTCGCGACGATCTTGGCCGACCACCCTCAACTGCTGAAGCGCTGCACAAAGATCATGGGCGACCCCGACATTCGCAAGCTGACAGACCCCTATGCCCCAAAACGCGACAACGATTCGTACGTTCTTACCGTAGGCTGCCTAGCCCATATGATTACGGCGCTCGACACGAAACTCAAGCTCGAATGGGAACCCGACGAGCGTCATGAACTCGAAAGCAAGCGGAACACCCTGCGCACCGCACTGTTCCTTCCGTTGGACGGCCTCAAGCGCTGCAACGTCGAGCTCAATACACAGGCGCGGCAAAAGCCCGGGACCACAGGGCAGAAAACTCCGAGACCCCATGCAGCCATCGTCGACCGCAACCGATATAACCGCATGACCGCGCACTTTTCCGCCGAGGGAGCAGCCATAAGGACGCTGATCGACCTGCTGTGCCTCCTGAGCATCAACGAGCTATTTGAGGGCTATCTCGCCCTTGTTCCCGCGACGGCACCCAAGTCGGTAGCAAAGATCATCGAGACCTGCAGACGCCAGTTTGGGCGCCATCGCAATGGCAGCGAGATGAACGCCAGCATCGCGCAGTACTACGCGGCTCATTACAAAAATGACGGATGTGCCCCTGTCGAGCATCAGCTGCGGCTCGCCTACACCACGCCCGCCGCAACGCTCCATCGCTTTGGAGCCCTTGGCGCTTGCGAGCCGCACGGACAGGCAGCCTGCCCCACAACCGAGCTCGATCTCAGGCTCGGACGAACCCTGTAGCCCGCCAGCCCTCCGCGGGCAACAATCCTATTCCACAACACAACCAACAGAAAGGAGTCCCCATGGACACCAATCATTCCCCCATCATCAGCCCCCTCACCATGCGTGAATCCGCCCGAGGTATCACGCTCACCAGCATTTACGATGAGATGCTCGCCCGTCGCGAGCTCTCCGTCATGGGAAACATCGAAACCCCGATGGCCCACGACCTATGCCAGCAGATCCGCCTGCTCGATGCCACCGACCCCAGCCGCCCCATCACCATATTTGTCGCCAGCGCCGGCGGAAGCGTGCGATCGGGTCTTGCGATCTATGACGCCATGCGCCTCGCATCGTGCCCCGTCCGCACCGTCTGCCTGGAATTCGCCGCGTCCATGGGCGCCGTGATCTTTATGGGCGGCGACGATCGCCGTATGGCGCCCCATGCAGAGCTCATGATTCACGACCCGCTGATCCCCCAGGGGGCAGGCGGCTCGGCACTTGCGCTGCAGGAAACCAGCCGGCGTCTCATGCAGACCCGCAAGACCCTCACGCAAATCCTCTCGGACCGCAGCGGCCTCACGCCCAAGCGCATCCAGTCCCTTACTGCAAAAGACACCTACCTTTCGGCCGAGCGCGCCGTCGAGCTCGGCTTTGCCCACGAAATCCTCTCGACCACCAAGGAGGTCGCCCATGTCTAACCTCGCCAGCCGTCTCGCCGCATCTAAGTCCGCATCGTCCACCATCCTCGCCAAGGATCGAACGCTTTCCTGCGACACCCGCCAAACGGGACTCAACAACAATGCACTTGTGATCGGCCCCTCGGGAGCCGGCAAGACCCGAAACGTCCTCAAGCCCAACCTGCTGCAAATGAACGCAAGCCACATCGTGCTCGACACCAAAGGCACGCTCTGTCGCGAAGTGGGACCCGTGCTGGCAGCCCACGGTTACCGCGTGCAATGTCTCAACTTCGCCGACCTCAACACCGTCCCGGCCCTTGCGCCCGGCATCGAGCGCTGCGGCTACAACCCCCTGAGGCACATTCGCCGCAAGGCGGACGGCAGGCCCAACCAGCAGGACATCCTCTCGGTGGCAAAGGCCATCTGCCCCATCGAGGACAACAACCAGCCTTTTTGGGATCATGCGGCGGCAAACCTGCTGTCGTGTCTTATCGCCTACGTCACCGAACAGCTGCCCGCCGACGAGCAGACGATCAGCTCGGTCATCAAGCTGATCGAGCACCTGCAGGACGGTGCCACGGGTCGATTGTTTGACGACCTGATCACGACCGACCCCCAAAGCTATGCCCTCTCGCTATGGCGGCGCTACGCCATTACGCAAAATGCCGAGCGCATGCACGCGAGCATCGTCGGCATCCTTGCCGAAAAGGTCATGTGTCTGGGATTCGACGGTGCGGCACAGCTCTATCGTGAGTGCCATCAGGTGGACTTCGCTTCCATGGGACACAACCCCTGCGCCCTGTTTGTAACCGTGAGCGATATTGACCGCAATCTCGATCCGCTGACCGGCCTCTTTATTTCGCAGGCGTTTATGGGCCTCATTCGTGAGGCCGATAGGCAGCCCGACGGCAGCCTGCCCGTGCCCGTGCGCTTTATGCTCGATGACTTCGCAAATCTGCAGATCCCCCAGATCGACAACGTGCTCTCGATTATCCGAAGCCGCAACATCTGGGCAACGCTGCTGCTGCAGTCGACCAACCAGCTCGATGCGCTCTATGGCGAGGCACGCGCACGCTCCATCATGGGCAACTGCGACACGCATCTGGTGCTGGCGTTCCAGGATCCCGAGAGTGCCCGGGTGTTTTCCGACCGCGCCGACGCGCTGCCCAGCACGCTCATGGCGACGCCGATCGATCGCTCGTGGCTCTTTGTGCGCGGTCGCACTCCCGAACAGGTCGAGCGCTTTAGGCTCGAAGACCATCCGCTCTACGGGGAGTTGCCCGAGGCGCAGCGAGGCCATGCGGAGGCCGAGATCTAGGCGCAGGGTTCTCGCAGCGCGCGGCGACCCGGCGATGTTCCACAAAGGCCGTGCGCCCCGGGACCACGGCAAAGCAAAGGGGCCCGCATCCGATAGGATACGGGCCCCTGACTATAAGGCGCGATACGTTAACAGCAGCGACTACTTGCGATGAGCGCGATAGAACTCGATAAGCGCTTGAGTCGAAGCGTCCTGCTCGGCCTTGGCGGCGTCGTCGTGGAAGGCCGGGGTGATCTGCTTGGCAAGCTGCTTGCCCAACTCGACGCCCCACTGGTCGTAGGAATCGATGCCCCAGACCGTACCCTCGACAAACGTGATGTGCTCGTACAGGGCGATGAGCTCGCCGAGCGCGAACGGGGTCAGCGTGTCGCCGAAGATTGAGGTCGTCGGGCGGTTGCCCTCAAAGCAACGGGCCGGGACGATCTGCTCGGGCGTGCCCTCGGCACGAACCTCGTCGTCCGTCTTACCAAAGGCGAGCGCCTTGGTCTGGGCCAGGAAGTTGCCCAGGAACAGCTCATGCACGTCCTGACCGCTGTCGGTCGCAGGGTTGGCGGTATTGGCAAAGGCGATGAAATCGGCCGGAACCACCACAGTGCCCTGATGCAGCAGCTGGTAGAAGGCATGCTGGCCGTTGGTGCCGGGCTCGCCCCAGAAGATCTCGCCGGTATCGGAGGTCACGGCGCTGCCGTCCCAGCGGACGTGCTTGCCGTTGGACTCCATGGTGAGCTGCTGCAGGTAGGCCGGGAAGCGGTGCAGGTACTGGCAGTACGGAAGCACGGCGTGGCTCTTGGAACCGAAGAAGTTGACGTACCAGACGTTGAGCAGACCCATCAGCGCGACGGCGTTGTTCTCGAGCGGCGTGTTGCAGAAGTACTCGTCGATGGCGTGGAAGCCCTCGAGGAACTGCTGGAAGCGCTCGGGGCCGAGCACGACAATCAGCGACAGGCCCACGGCGGAGTCAACGGAATAGCGGCCGCCGACCCAGTTCCAGAAACCGAAGGCGTTGGCGGGGTCGATACCGAAGGCCTCAACCTTCTCGAGTGCGGTGGAGACGGCGACGAAGTGCTTTGCCACGGCCTCGGCGTTCTGCTCATCGGAGCCGTCGATGGCGCCCTGAGCCTTGAGCTGCTCGAGCATCCAGGTCTTGACCTCGCGGGCGTTGGTGAGGGTCTCGAGCGTGGTGAAGGTCTTGGAGACGATGATCACGAGCGTGGTCTCGGGATCCAAGCCCTTGAGCTTCTCGGCCTGGTCGTTGGGGTCGATGTTGGAGATATAGCGGCAGTCGATACCGGCGTCGGCATAGGGACGCAGAGCCTCGTAGGCCATGACCGGGCCCAGATCGGAGCCGCCGATGCCGATGGACACCAGATGCTCGATCTTTTTGCCGGTAACGCCCTTCCACTCACCGGAGCGCACGCGCTCGGCGAAGGCATACATGCGGTCGAGAACCTCGTGCACGTCGGCGACGACGTCCTGGCCGTCGACGATGAGCTGGCCCTTCTCGCTTGCCGGGCGGCGCAGCGCGGTGTGCAGGACGGCGCGGTCCTCGGTGGTGTTGATGTGCTCGCCGGAGAACATGGCGTCGCGGCGCTCCTCGAGCTTCACCTCGCGGGCAAGATCGCACAGCAGCTTGACGGTCTCATCGGTCACCAGGTTCTTCGACAGATCGAAGTGCAGGTCCCCGGCGTCAAAGCTCAACTTGTTCACGCGCTCGGCATCGGCGGCGAACCAGGCCTTGAGGTCGATACCTTCGGCCTCGAGCTTCTCCTGATGAGCCTCGAGCGCCTTCCAAGCGGCGGTCGACGTAGCATCGATAGGTGCGGCAACAGTTGCCATAGAGTCCTCCTCAGCATACGGGCGCACGCCTCCATGCGCCCGGACATTCAGATGCCACTATTCTAGCGCAGGTCAAGACTATAATCAGCGAGCGTTGCGAATCGGCCCCCAAACGGCAACCGATCAAAAAGGGACAGGCTTATTTTGGCAGGTCAAACGCTTTACCAACCAAAAATAACCCGTCCCTTTATGGCAAATATTAGGCCGCGGCGCAGACGCTACCGAGCAGCTCGCGCAGAGGAGACCCGATGCCCTCCAGCAGTTCGGGCGCGATGATGGCAAAAACGGGAACCTCACCGGCGCCCACGACGGCAGGCACCTTGCCCTCCGAGACAATGCATCCATAAGGCACAAAGCCGTCTTCGCCGGCATCGATCGCTGCCATGCGACGGGCGAGTTCGCGTGCAAAGCCGGCAGCATCGGCATCGCCAATCGCCAAGACAAAGTCCACGCCTTCGTCGGTCGCCAGGGCCACGGCTTCGTCGATCAGCTCGTCTCCCCCATCGTCCTCAACCGAGCCGCAGCGGAAAAGCACACACTCGAGCAGGGCTCGATCAAGCGAGCCAAGTGCCGCCGAAACGAGCTCATCACGCGTGTGCCTGTCGCCTCCCAGCACGACCAGTGCCTTGGTGCCGCCATAGTGGGCAACTAATCGCCCGCACCAGCGAGCCACATCCCCATCCGCAACCAAGCGCGTCGGCATACCAAACCCATAGTTGACCATCTTTTCCACAACCTTCCGTGCATATAGGCGGTATCAATCGTTAGGCCCATGCTACGAAGCGAGGTTTTCCGGGCTGTTTCGCACTCTTTAGAGCTGCGTTAAAAACCCGATGCAGCCGCACGACCATACCCACCAAAACAAACCAGTCCCTTTTTGGCAGGTTTTGACGATGTCCGGATGAGCGGGTATTATCGAACATGTATTCGATAAGAACATGTGTTTGATGGGAGGACGCGTGGGGCACGAGCGTCACACCTATATCTGCATCGACCTTAAGACGTTCTATGCCAGCGTCGAGTGCGTCGACCGCGGACTCGACCCCCTCACTACGTGCCTGGTCGTTGCCGACGAATCGCGCGGGCGCACGACCATCTGCCTCGCCATCACACAGGCCATGAAGGACCTCGGGATACACAACCGATGCCGTCTGTTCGAGATTCCCGACGGCATCGACTACATCAAGGCCGTACCGCGCATGCAGCACTACATGGAAGTGTCGGCGAAAATCTACGGCATCTATCTGGAATACGTGAGCCCGCAAGACATTCACGTCTACTCAATTGATGAGTGCTTTATCGACGTGACACCCTATCTGGACCTCTACCACACTAATGCCAAAGACTTTGCCTGCATGTTGCGCGATGAGGTCCTCGCGCGCACCGGCATCACGGCAACGGTTGGCATCGGCCCCAATCTATTCCAGGCCAAGGTGGCACTCGACATTACCGCCAAGCACGTACCCAGCCGCATCGGCATACTCGACGACGAGACGTTCCGCAAGGAAATCTGGCCTCACCGCCCCATCACCGACATCTGGGGCATCGGGCCCGGCGTGGCAGCGCGACTCGAAAAATACGGCGTCTACGATTTGATGGGCGTCGCGGCGCTCGACGAAAACCTGCTCTACGACGAGCTCGGCGTCAATGCCGAGTATCTTATCGACCACGCCTTTGGGCGCGAGCCGACAACTATCGCCGATATTCAGGCCTATCGCCCGCAGGTAACCTCAACAACCACGGGGCAAGTGCTATCGAAAGGCTATGCCTACGAGCAGGCCTACACCGTCTTGCGCGAGATGGTCGACAACGCCGTGTTGGACTTAGTCGATAAGCACGTGGTGTGCGACAGCATCTCGCTCTTTGTAGGCTACGCGAGCGAGCGCGCCGGCATACGCCGCCTCGACGCCAGCGGCACAGCGCAATATGTAGACGGATGCGGGCATTTGCGTTCAAGCACGTCGAGCATCGAACCCGCCGCAACCGCCGGCCCCGAGCTCGCACCCCGTGCGCCCAGGCCCGTCCAACGCGATGACGAACGGCACCGCCTGGTGCGCGAAGCACAGGCAATCGACGGCATCTTTGTGGGAGAGCACGGCGGCAAACCGCGTGGTGGCTATGCTGCGCTGTTCGCACATTCCAATGCATCCCGCAAGCTGCCCGAGCGCACCAATTCGTTTAAGAAGATCATGGGCTATTTCGATGAGCTCTGGGCGCAGACTGTCAATCCCAAACGACCGGTCAAGCGCATCAACCTGGGATTTGGCAACCTCATGCCCGAGGAATTTGCCACCATCGATCTGTTTAGCGATATTAAGGCCGATGAGCGCGAGCGCGACCTGGCGCGCGCCGTCCTGGCCGTGAAGGGCAAGTACGGCAAGAACGCGCTCGTCAAGGGATTAAGCTTCACCACCGGCGCCACCGCACGCGAACGCAACGATCAGGTAGGAGGACATCGTGCCTAAGTCCCAACAACAGCCGATGCGGCCACCGACGCCTTTTGAACGTCTAGCGGACCCCGAGGGAAGACGTCGATCCGCCGACCCCAAGCTCACCGCCAACGGCGCCGTCCGTGCCGGCCGTGCCGCGCAGTTTATGCCCTTTGCCGCCCTCACGGGATACTACGAGCTCGTACGCAAGCAGGAAATCACCGTCGAACCCAAATGCGAGCTCACAGAAGAAAAAGCCCTCGAGCTTTCGAAAAAGCTCGAGGGCCTCAAACGTGGCGACTTGGTGCGTGTCACCTATTACGATATGTACGGCTATCGTAGCCGCACGGGCATTCTCGACGAAGTGCTACCCGCGTTCAAGCTGCTCAAACTCAGGGATATCGCCATCGACTTCGACGATATCCAAGGCATCGAGCTGCGTGGTCGAGCCTAGCGACGAGAACGCTTGCGCAAGACGAGAGCAATGCCAAGCACTGCGGCAGCTGCAACCAGCAATCCCAAGACCAGCGTGAGGGTCGAGTCGCCAGCGCGAGGCAGCGAGCCGTCCTTCGGAGTCTTCTTAGCGGTCGTCGTGACGGTGGTCGTGGTGCTGCTCGACTGGTCGTTGCCGCCCGTCTGGCTGCCACCAGGCTGATCGCCGCCACCCGGCTGCGAAGGATCGGTGGGTTCCGTCGGATCCGGAGTACCGGGATCAACCGGATTCTCCGAATTCTCCTTGCGCTGGATCCAGACCTGGCAACCATAGAACGGGTTGGCGGTACCAAGGCACAGACCCTGGTTGGTCACCGCAAAGGTGCGCAGACCATGGTTATACGGATCGTTAAAGCCATTGGTCGTCAGCGTCGTAAAGTTCACGCCGTCCTCGGTCACATACATATCAAAGCCGCGCTCGGCATCGCGCAGGTAGCACATGCACGTAAGGACACTCTGCAACTTCTTGAGGTTCTCCGCACTCAGCAGCTTATCGAGCGCATCCTGAATATCACCCGGCAGCTCGGTGCCATAGGCATCCTCGTACTGCTGCTTCAGGCTCTCATAGCTATCGAGCATGTCCTGATACTGGTCGGCAAAGGACTTGAAGTACGCGATCTCGCCATCGATCTTCTGGACATAAGCTGCGTCGTCCTCAAAGTCCCGGGACATCGTCGCGGCCTGATCGCAAAGATCGCCCGTGGCATCCTCCAGCGCATCGCTTAGATCGCCAAAGCCCTTAGCAACCTCGGTCTTCTCGTCATCGACCTCGACGGCCTCGTTCGAATCATCGTCCGTAAGCGTGTCCACAGGAACGATGGGGTCGTCAGGCGATTTCTTGTCAAGCAGGTGATCAAGCAGGTCCTTAAGGCGCTGAACCTGAGATTCCCACTCCTCGGGCGTCATATCGATAATGTCGCCATTGGAGAACTGGCCGATCGGCTCAAGCAGGCTCGCAGTATCAAAGGTACCGATATACAGCTTGCCGTCGAACTTCTGCATGCGCCAAATGTACTGGTTCTCGTTTCGGCCAAAGCCCGAAGTCAGGCCGGAAATACCGCCCTCGGGGAACATGTCGGTGCGATCGCCAACGACGAGCTCCATGTTCTCGTCCTTGTCCATGCGATAGATGTTGACCGACTGCTCAAGATTGGCATTCACAAACGAGCAGTCAACGCCGCCCATGCTGCTCTTGCCGCCCTCTTCGGTGCTGGACTTGTTGAACAGGATGCGCTCGAGAGCAATCTCCTCGTCGTTGTATTCACCGATATAGAGGTAGTCGTTGTAGACGACGAGGTTGGCAGCGCCAGAACGGGTACGGGCAGGATCGATGCCAAAGCAGTACTTTGCACAGTCCGTCTCCTGATCGCCAACAATGGGAGTCCACGAATAGCTGCCGTCGGCGTTCTTGTCGCCACGAACCATGGCAAACGACTGCATGGAATTATCATCGGGAGCATTCTCGGGCGTACCGGTGCAGATGGTCGCATAGAGATGGCCATTGTACGAGACCATATCCCAAATGGCACCGCCGTAGATGCTGTCCTGATAGCGAATCGCCGGATAGTTAAACAACGTGTCCGAGTTGGCAATCTCGGTGAAGCTGTCCTGGCCCTTTGACGGGTCAGGCGACGTCAGGATTGTCGACACAAACTTACCGGCCGCGTCTTTGCCCACATTACTGATGACGAGCTGGCCATCATGAACACACATGCCGCGGATACCGGTAGAAATGCCCTGCTTGTAGGCGGCACCGTAATCCTGCATGCTCGAAAGGCCCTGATAGACAACTTTGTACTCATCCGTCTTAGGATCAATCTCATATACAGCAGGCAGGCCACTTTTGCCGCCATTGGCCCTGACGCTGCCGCAGAAATAGAGCTTGCCCTTATAGCTCACGGCATTGCGGAACAAAGGGGCGACGCCGTTGAGCGATTCAGAGAGTAGCAGCTTGGTCTCACCGGTCTTGGTATTGATCTTGACCAAGATGCCGCCGCTGTCCTTGTCGGCCGTGCCGTCCTCCTTCTGCTGTCCATAGAAGAACGTGCCGTTAAACATGGCCTCCAGCGTCAGGCGCATGGTCTCGACATCAAAGGAATCGCCCAGCGTACTGTTCATGAGCGTAAGCGTGTTGCCCATCGCCGCATAGCAGGTGCCCACATAAAGCCAGTCACCATAGCTCGCAGCCGCCCAAGTGTAGCTCTGGCCGCGATCGCCTTCGTTATTGGCCGTGTTACCGTCGGTGCCCGGGACGGCAACGACACCGTCACCTTGGTAGTCGACGATGCCATCAGGCTGCGACGTTCCTACCGAAGGATGCGAGAGTTTCTCAAAGGAATACCCATTTCCCGCATTGTAGGTAACGGCACCCGAAGTGTCTTCGGCATTCGCCGGCAACGGTGATGCCAAGATAGCGGCAAGCGCTGCCACCAAGCCAAGTGTTCCCACTCGTCTCATAAGGCTATAGCCTCCCCTGTCCTTAAGCCCAGTTTTAGCATTCATCATCTCTGTCCACGTTTAATTGCAATCTGGGCACAGCAATAATCAGCATATAAATATACACCTGTATTTTTTCTTACGGGATAGCGGATGCTCGATTGGTCACGAATTCCGCGCGAACCGTCACCAAACTCCACTTTCGCCGCATCCGCGAGTTGTTTTTTGCGCAAATTTTAGGACATCGATAGCCCCAATGGGGAGGAGGCCGGTACTCATTGGAGAGGGCAGCATCTACATTTTCATAACGAAATAGCCCGCGTCTCTCACCGCCGTCTCGAGTGCCTCGCGGTCAATCGGGCGCTTCGAACGCACGCGTGCCGTGTGGTCCGCATACGTCACCGTTGCCCACACGCCATCCAGCGCATTGAGAGCATTGACTACATTCTGAGCACACCCGTCGCAGCTCATGCCGCCGATAAGCAGCTCATCGTGGTAGGGATAGTGGGACTCATCGGTATCGGCCACCACAACCTTCTTGGCCTTCTTGCAACTCGCGCCATCACTACAGCAGCTCTTTCCGCGTGTCGATGCGGCAATACGACGCACACCAAAGAACATGCCGAGTGCGATCACGGCAAGCACGATGATATTTGCAGGGCTGATCAAGTCGTCCATGCGATCCCCTTTCTCCAAACTCTTATATCTATACCCCCATGGGGTGTTCCCATCTTACTCCAAACTCGTGTCGGTTCGGTCAATTAGTTTCCCTCTTCAAACTTTTTAGTTGACCAAGGCTTACTTTCGTGTATAAGTTTTCCTAGGCTAACAACTGAGGACCCGAAAGGAGCATCGTGACTCGAACCATTGACATCCCAACATACCAAACGGCTGTCGTACGCAACTGCTCCCCTACGCTCGCAGGTATCAAGCCGGCATCGCTCTTTACCTATCCCGGCGTTTACGCCAACCAAAACGGAAAACCTAGCGCCGCCCATATCGAAGATCGACGCTCTCGCCTGCTCGCCGTCATAGCCCAATGCAACCGCGAGCTCCGGCCACTCGGGATCCATATGAGCGTTTTGGTCTGGCGCCCCTGCGGAGCGCTCATCTATGTGTACCGCCCTGCGGACCTCATGCGATACCTCTCCGACCCCCGCGCCACGACGGCGCTTGCAGCCGAAGGTTACGATGTCCACAACCTGCCCGCATCCCTGGTGCATCTCGCCGCGCGCATCACGCTGGCAAGCAGCAATGCCGCAGAAAGCGCCTATGACGGCAGCGTCTGCGCATTCGCGCGAAATAGGCACTGCGATACGGGATGCACGTGCGAGTTCCCCCACGAAATTGGCTATTTTTTGGGCTATCCCTACGAAGATGTCCATCAGTTTATCGTCCAGCACGGCGAAAACTATAAGGTCTTTGGCGCATGGAAGGTATACACAAACGTTGAGCAGGCGCTCACGACCTTCGATTCCTATCGCGCATGCACGCAATACCTTACCTACATCTATCAACGGGGCTGCACCCTGGGACAACTTGTCCAGGCAACCCGATAGAGCATACAAAACGCGGCCGCACGCCGCACAACCGAAAGGAAAACATATGAGCAAGATCGCAGTCGTCTACTGGAGTGGCACAGGAAACACCGAAGCCATGGCAAACCTCGTTGCCGAGGGCGCAACCGGTGCCGGCGCCGAGGCAGAGGTCATCTCCTGCGCCGACTTCTCCGCAGACAAGGCCGCCAGCTATAACGCCATTGCCTTCGGCTGCCCCGCCATGGGTTCCGAGGAACTTGAGTATGACGAGTTCCAGCCTATGTGGGACGAGGTCAAGGAGACTCTCGGCGACAAGAAGGTCGTCCTCTTTGGCTCCTATTCGTGGGCCGAGGGCGAGTGGATGGACAACTGGAAGGCCGACGCCGACGAGGCCGGCGTCAACGTCGTCGATTCCGTCATTTGCTACGATGCACCCGACGATGAGGGCGAGGCGGCCTGTCGCGCACTTGGAGCCGAGTTGGCATAGCAACGGCTCGGGTCCCGACAAAGCCGACCCTCGACAATGCACATTCGCGCCCCAACAAAAGCGGGGGCTGGATCCAATCCAGCCCCCGCTTTCTGCAACGATTCTTTTGCAAAGCAGCTATGAGATATTGCCCAAAAACGCCTTGGTGCGTTCGCTCTTGGGATGGTCGAAGACCTCGCTCGGCGTGCCCTCCTCCACGATAACGCCACCGTCCATAAAGACGACGCGGTCGGCGACGTCGCGGGCAAAGCCCATCTCATGCGTCACGACGATCATGGTCATGCCGTCGCGGGCCAGGTCGCGCATAACGCCCAATACATCGCGGACAAGCTCGGGGTCAAGCGCCGACGTGGCCTCGTCAAAGAGCATCACGTGTGGATTCATCGACAGGGCGCGGGCGATGGCAACGCGCTGCTGCTGGCCGCCCGAGAGCTGGCTCGGCATAAAGTCGATACGCTCGGCAAGACCGACCTTCGTCAGCTCCTCGACGGCAATCTTCTCGGCCTCTTCCTTGCTGCGCTTGAGCACCTTTTGCTGCGCGAGCATGACGTTCTTTTTGACTGACAGGTGCGGGAACAAATTGAACTGCTGGAACACCATACCCAGATGCGTACGCACCTTGTTAAGGTCGACGCCCTTGGCGCACACGTCCACGCCCTCAACGACAATCGAGCCGCTCGTGGGATGCTCCAGACGATTGATGCAGCGAAGCATCGTCGACTTGCCCGAGCCCGAAGGACCCAGGACTACGACGACCTCGCCCTTGTGCACATCCAGATCGATATCGCGCAGGACCACGTTATCGCCAAAGGCCTTCTGGAGGTTCTTGATACTAACGACGACCTCGTTCGAGTTATTGGTTTCGCTCATGATAGGACCTCCTTACAGACCGGCGATGTGATCGGCGGGCGTCGCGACGACCTGTCCGGCGCTCTTGGCGGGACGCTTCTTCTTGGTTTCGGCCGTGCCCAACAGCCTTGCCTCAAGACCGCTCACCAAGCGAGCAAGCGGCAGCGTAATAACCAGATAGAACAGGGCGGCAACCACATACGGCGTGATGGATCCCGTCGTGGCCACGATGGTGCGGGCGTTCATGACGATCTCGACCACGCCCACGGCCGCGAGCAGCGACGTATCCTTGTAAAGTAGGATGAACTCACTGGTCAACGTAGGCAGGACATTGCGGAACGTCTGCGGAATCATGACGTAAAGCAGCGTCTGGAAGGCGTTCATGCCCAGCGAGCGCGCGGCCTCGTTTTGGCCCTTGGGGATCGACTGAATACCGGCACGGAAAATCTCGCACAGGTAAGCGGACGAGTTCATGGCCATGACGATGACGCCCAGCACATAGTCGTCAACCTTGACGCCGGCCAGCGGCAGGCCAAAGAACGCGATGTAGATCTGCAGGAACGCCGGCGTACCACGGATGATATTCACATAGATGCCGGCAAGGCAACGCAGGATGCGCGACTTGGAGATGCGCATGAGCGACAAGGCAAAGCCAAAGGGAATTGCCAGCGGAAACGCCACGAGCACGATCGAGAGCGACATGAGGAAGCCTTTGAAGACGATCGGCAGGCTCTGGACCAAAATGACCGGGTTCAGGAACAGGCGAAGGAACATGTTGGAATTCCACGCCTCGACCCACGGCTGCTCCTTAAGGTCGGCTAGGAAATTATCAAAGGCCGTCACGCCCTTAATCTCCACCGACGGAATCTTGGAGATCTTCTTGGTCGAGCCGTCGGCGAGCGTATAGGTTCCGCTAAAGGCCTCGTCGCCACCCTCGACGGGGAAGGTCACGCCGTAGACCTCGACACGGAAATAGCCGCCGGCGGGCGCCGTCTCGCCAAAATCGATCTTGAGCGTCTGGCCGTCCACCTTGCACGTGGGCTTCATGGGCGTACGGTCCATAAGGTCGTCGCCCGAGAGCATCGTCAGGCGCGTGTCATCGGCACCAAACGTCGTACCGTCGACAAACGTCAGCGAAAGACCGCTCAGCTCCTCGTCGGCATCGGCCTGGACCTCCCAGGTAATGCGCGTCTCGGTACCGCCGACCACGTCGCTGCCCGAACCGGTATTGGGACGCGCGGTGATCTTTGCGGTCTCGAGCGCCTGAGCGGTCGAAGGCACGGCTGTCCCCGCGCACACCAAAGCGAGCGCCACAGCCAGGGCGCAGGCTAGCTTTTGGAGCATCGAGGGCAGCGGGAAACGCCGACCCATGGCCCCTTCGTTCAATCGAGACAAGGTGGCTCCTAACGTATAAGTTGCCGACATTACGGGACGGGACGACGCCCGTTCAAGAAACGCAAAGGCCCTCTCCGCCAAAACGGAAAGGGCCCGCGCGTTATCAAGTAACTATTTTACTTGATGTTGTACTTAGACATGAGGGCGTCAACGGTACCGTCGTCGGTCAGGTCCTTGATGGCCTGGTTGATGTCGTCCTTGAGCTTGGTGTTGCCCTGGTTGATGGCGATGGCATACTCCTCGCCGGTGCTGATCTGCTTGATGGTCTGGCAGGTGTTGAACTGCTCGGCGGTCAGCTGGCTGGCAACGGAGCGGTTGGTGACTACCGCGTCGCCCTTATCGGACTGCAGGGCACTGAAGCACTCGGTAGCGTCCTTGTAGGGGACGATCTTGGCCTTGGGGAAGTTCTCCTGGGCAAAGGCCTCGGCGGTCGAGCCAGACTGAACGATGATGGTAGCGTCGGCGTTGTTGAGCTTCTCGCTGTAGTTGTCGGCCGCGATGTCGGTGTTATCGACCTTGGTCACGATAGCCTGATCGTCCATGTAGTAGGAATCAGAGAAAGCGACTTCCTTCTCACGCTCGGGCGTGTCGGTGATGGCCGCGATGGAGACGTCATACTTGGCGCCCGAAGCGACGCCCGGAACCAGCGTGTCAAAGTCATTGTTGACATACTCGACATCCAGGCCCAGCTTGTCGCCGATAGCCTTGATGAGCTCAAGGTCAAAGCCCTGATAATCGCCGTTGTCATCCTTATACTCAAACGGAGCGTACTCGGCAGAGGTGCCGACGGTCAGCGTACCGTCCTTGACGAGCGCGTACTCCTTGGAGCCGTCGACCTTCTCGACCTTAGCGTCGTCAGAGCTGCTGGAACCGGCATCAGAACCAGAGGTGGCGTTGGACGAGCCGCAACCCGTCAGAGCGAGGGCGAGCGCCATGGCGCCCGTGGCGGCAAATGCGCCAAGCTTCTTCAGCTTCATAATCAGTCTCCTTCCAATGACCCCACGTGATTCAGGGGCCTGCAAAAACTGAGGGCTATTATGCACCTGCTTGGAAGAATCTGCAATTAGAAAACTGATTGAAACAAACCCATAACGTGAATGGAGCACTCCACTTTATGACAGTCATTACTGCTGCAATGACCTTAACAGTTTGATTTCAGCCGCATAACCTGCAAGTTCGTTCGGTGTCTCCAAAATAAATGGCAACGCACGCAAACGGTCATTCGATACAATATTCTGCATAACCTGCATACCGCCGCCAAACTCTTCACTACCCAGGTAGCCCTTACCGATGCACTCGTGGCGGTCCTTATGGGCACCGCAGGGGTTCTTGGAATCATTGATATGCACGGCGCGTAGGCGCTCGATACCCACCACACGATCGAACTCGTCGAGCACGCCGTTAAGATCGTGGACGATGTCATAGCCGGCGTCATTCACATGGCAGGTGTCTAGGCAAACGCCCAACTTGGCCGACAGCTCGGGGCACTTGTCGGCAACGCCCTGGATGATGAGCGCCAGTTCCTCAAAGCTGCGGCCCACCTCAGTGCCCTTGCCGGCCATGGTCTCGAGCAGCACCGTCGTCTGCTGGCCCTCAAACATCACCTGACACAGGGTGTCGACGATCATCTGAATGCCGGCGTCGGAGCCCTGCCCCACATGCGCACCGGGATGGAAGTTGTAGTAGTTGCCAGGCAGCGTTTCCATGCGACGCAGGTCCTCTGCCATGGCCTCAAGGGCAAACTCGCGCGCCCGCTCTTTGGCCGAGCAGGGGTTATAGGTATACGGAGCATGAGCCACAAGCGGACCAAAGTCGTTTTGTTCCATAAGCTCGCGCAGGGCCGCCACGTCATCCATGTCAAGGTCTTTCGCCTTGCCGCCGCGCGGGTTGCGCGTAAAGAATGCAAAGGTATTGGCGCCAATAGACAGCGCCGTCTCCCCCATCGCCCGATAGCCCTTCGTCGTGGATAGGTGACACCCGATCGTCAGCATCCCCAGTTCCCCCTCATCAGTTGCGGTGAAATACGGTCTATTGGTGCCTTATTTTGGCGCAAACGGTCCGTATTCCACCGCAAGTTATAAAAGGGGCATCAGAGATGCGGGCCACCAAGCACTACGACTACGGGTGCCGGCGTCATGATCCCCTACGCGTCAGCGCCAAGTCCTAGAGGGCTCGACGGATTGCATCGATAATGCGCGCGCAGCGCTGTGTGGCGGCAAGGGGCATGACGGGGCTCTCGAGTTTCCCCGCTCGGATGAGCTGGGTCGCATGCTGGATTTCGCCGTAGAAATCATCGACCTCAAACGGGGCATTTATTTCGAGCATTCGCCCGTCGAAGTACTTCGCATGGGCGAGCTCGGGGCGATGGAGGCGCTCGATTTCCAACAAGCCCCGCTCGCAGGCAATCGTTAAGCGGCTTTCATATGCTGCTTTGCCGTCGCACGCCATATGAATGGGTATACCGCCGACGCTCATATGGATCTCATCGGCCCAATCCACGCGGCCGCCCGATACGTCACGCCAGCGAACTTCACGAGACGAAACATCACACGCACCCGCAAGCAGATCCTCAAACCACCCGACCGCATAGCAGCCCATGCCATATAGACAGCCACCCTGCAACGGATCGAGCAGATAACTCGAAGGGGACTCACCATAATCGAGTTTTTGCACGCTTTCGATCGAAACGATACGGCCGAGCTCGCCCGACGCGAGCAAACCCTTCACGCGATCACGTAGAGGGCAAAACCGATTCTTCATCGCCTCCATAAAGAATAGCCCGTGTTCACGCGATGCAGCCGCGATTGCGCGTGCCTCATCTTCGCGCAGGACAGCCGGCTTCTCGCACAGAACGGCCTTTCCGGCACGCAGGGCCCGGCAGGCCCAGCGGGCATGCATCCCATGCGGAAGCGCCAGGTAGATGGCATCGACATCGGAATCGGCAAGCAGCGCGTCATACGCCGCATCGCCGCTATCGTCAGCCGTGGCATAACTGTGCGCGGCATCAATCGAAAACGCCCTGCAAAACTCCTCAACATGCGAAGGAGTGCGACCGGAGGCAGCCACAAGCCGTGCCCCGTCCACCTCCTTGAGCGACGATGCAAATCGATGCGAAATGTGCCCGGCGCCCAAAACGCCCCAACGAACCTCACGCAAATCATCACATGAATCCCGATGGCCCACGACAGCCCCCTTCAGTTGCGGTGAAATAGTTCCTGTTTGGCCCCTATTCGGGGGTGCGGACGATTTCTTGGACCGCGCCTAGGCGTATCCAAGTGGAGTGGGAAGGATAAACTGGACTTTCTTTTAAGGATCCTCAAGCGTATTG
>CATZRJ010000002.1 GCA_958423535.1 uncultured Collinsella sp. | reverse complement strand
ACCTCCCCAACTTCGAGCGCCTGCTCGGGGACGGCTCGCGCTACGGCGTGAACCTCTCCTATGCCGAGCAGCCGAGCCCGGACGGCCTGGCCCAGGCCTTCACCATCGGCGAGGAGTTCATCGCCGGCGAGCCGTGCGCCCTGGTGCTGGGCGACAACATCTTCTACGGCAACGGCCTGTCGCGCCACCTGACGCGCGCCGTGCAGAACGCCGAGTCGGGCCGCGCCACGGTCTTCGGCTACCACGTGGACGACCCCGAGCGCTTCGGCGTCGTGGAGTTCGACGGGGAGGGTAGGGCCGTCTCCATCGAGGAGAAGCCCGAGCGCCCCAAGAGCTCCTACGCCGTCACCGGCCTGTACTTCTACCCGGGCGACGTGGCCGCCAAGGCCCGCGAGGTCAAGCCCTCGGCCCGCGGCGAGCTGGAGATCACCGACCTCAACCGGATGTACCTGGAGGAGGGGACGCTGTCCGTGGTCACCCTGGGCCGCGGCTACGCGTGGCTGGACACCGGCACCATGGAGAGCCTGCACGAGGCCGCGGAGTTCGTCCGCGCCGTGGAGCACTCCCAGGACCTGCCCGTGTCCGTCCCCGAGGAGATCGCCTGGGAGAACGGCTGGATCACGACCGCCGAGCTGGAGGGGGCCGCGAAGGCCTACGGCAAGTCGGTCTACGGGCAGCATCTCAAGAAGGTCGCCGCCGGCGAGATCGTCAACAGCCCGCGCGAGTACTAGGGTATATTGGGTAGAATCTGTCTAGACGTTATGGAGAAGGGAGTTATCAATGGCTACATCTAGTATTAAAGCGCCTATTCGGGTTACCTCTGTTGAGGGCGCCAGAGCCTTATGCGAAGCATATGAAAAAGGATTAGCGATGGATGCCTCGATTAAATCCCCGAAGCGCTTAACCGGCGGACGGCTATCAGTTGAGAAGCAAAAAGCAATCGATAAATTGTTCGCCAAAATGGGTATTTAGACATGGCTCTGGTCGCATATTCGTTATTTGATCTTTGCGAAGCTCAATCGGAGGAGAAGGTCGAATCGGTCCTCTCCTCCTTTTCGTGCGAGCGGAATTCTGACATTGAGCTTTTCGTGCGTTGTAAGGCTCTTGAATTTAACAAGCGCGGGGCTGCATCTTCATATTTGGTATTTGATGTCGACAGCGCGTCGTTTGTTGGTTTTTATGCACTTGCGCTAAAAGTTGCAAGTATTCCCGCGATCAATGTGAGTCGGTCGTTCCGAAAGAAATTCGAATATTTCGGTGAGTACGACTCGGCTTCTGATTCTATTGAGCTCCCTGTTGTGCTGCTTGCCCAATTTGGCAAAAATGACCGTTATGCTGATCTCGTGAGTGGCGAGCAGTTAATGTCTCTTGCAGAGGATTCTGTGCGCGAGGTTCATCGTCTAGCCGGCGGTAGATTTGTCGTTCTTGACGCTGTTGATGCGCGAGGCCTGTTGAACTTTTATACTAATTTGGGCTTTAGGAAGTACGGTAACCGCGAGAATGGCGAGGACGTTTCTTATGACAGTGCCTCATTTGTTCAAATGTTTAAGTACGTTCATCCAAACGGGTAGATTTAATTTGGAGCATTATGTCTGAGATTTTTGAACCTAAGAACATCATCGTCACGGGCGGCTGCGGCTTCATCGGCAGCAACTTCGTCCATTACGTGGTCAACAACCACCCCGGGGTGCACGTGACCGTCCTGGACAAGCTCACCTACGCCGGCAACCCCGAGAACATCGCGGGGCTGCCCGAGGATAGGGTCGAGCTCGTCGTGGGCGATATCTGCGATGCGGAGCTGCTGGACCGCATCGTCCCGGGCCACGACGCGATCGTTCACTACGCCGCCGAGAGCCACAACGACAACTCCATCGCCGACCCGGAGCCCTTCCTGCGCACCAACGTCGAGGGTACCTTCCGCCTGCTGGAGGCCGTGAGGAAATACGGCGTCCGCTACCACCACGTCTCCACCGACGAGGTCTACGGCGACCTGGCGCTCGACGACCCCGCGAAGTTCACCGAGGAGACGCCGTACAAGCCGTCCAGCCCCTACAGCTCGACTAAGGCGTCCTCCGACATGCTCGTGCGCGCCTGGACCCGCACCTACGGCCTGCGCACCACGATCTCCAACTGCTCCAACAACTACGGCCCCTACCAGCACGTGGAGAAGTTCATCCCCAGGCAGATCACCAACATCATCGACGGCGTGCGCCCCAAGCTCTACGGCAAGGGCGAGAACGTCCGCGACTGGATCCATACCGAGGACCACTCCAGTGCCGTCTGGGACATCCTCACCAAGGGCCGCGCGGGGGAGACCTACCTCATCGGCGCCGACGGGGAGAGGGACAACATCACGGTCCTGCGCATGATCCTCACGGCCATGGGGCGCGACCCCGAGGACTTCGACTGGGTCGCCGACCGCCCCGGCCACGACCGCCGCTACGCCATCGACTCCACCAAGCTGCAGACCGAGCTCGGCTGGCGCCCGGCGCACACCGACTTCGCCGAGGGACTCAAGGCCACCATCGACTGGTACGTGGCCAACGAGTGCTGGTGGCGCCCGGCCAAGGAGGCCACCGAGGCCCGCTACCGCGCGCAGGGGCAGTAGGCCGCGCCCGGCGAACCACGCCGCGGGGCGCCCGCGCGGGGCCGCAGGGCATGGGGATGACCCTGCGTCCCCGCGCGGGCGCCCCCGGTTACCCAACCTCTTCGATAGGAGCTTTTCCCACATGGCAGACATCGCATTCGAGAAGGACCTCTCCGTCACCGAGACCGGCATCGAGGGCCTGAGGGTCGTCGACCTGGCCGTCCACGGCGACTCGCGCGGCTGGTTCAAGGAGAACTGGCAGCGCGCCAAGATGACCGCTCTGGGCATCCCGGACCTCAAGGTCGTCCAGAACAACATCTCCTACAACGACAGGAAGGGCGTCACCCGCGGCATCCACGCCGAGCCCTGGGACAAGTTCATCTCCGTGGCGCGCGGCAGCGTCTTCGGCGCATGGGTGGACCTGCGCGAGGGCAGCGCCACCTACGGCAGGGTCTACACCTGCACGCTGGACCCCTCCAAGGCCATCTACGTCCCGCGCGGCGTGGGCAACTCCTTCCAGGCGCTCGAGGACGGCACCGCCTACACCTACCTGGTGGACGCCCACTGGTCGGCCGAGCTCAAGAGGACCTACACCTTCGTGAACCTCGCCGACCCGGAGCTCGCCATCGAGTGGCCGATCCCGCTGGACGAGGCCACCGTGTCCGAGGCCGACCTCCACCACCCGCTGCTGGCCGACGTCGTGCCCATGGCGCCCAGGCGCACCCTGGTCACCGGCTGCAACGGCCAGCTGGGCCATGCGGTCCGCGCGCTCGCCGAGGAGCGCGGGCTGACCGATGCCTTCGACTTCTGCGACATCGACACATTCGACATGTCCGACCCGGCGGCCTACGGCAAGTACGACTGGTCGCTCTACGGCACGGTCATCAACTGCGGCGCCTACACCGCGGTCGATAAGGCCGAGACCCCCGAGGGCCGCGTGACCGCCTGGAAGGCCAACGCGACGGGCCCCGCCCTTCTCGCCCGCACCTGCGCCGAGCACGGGATCACGCTCGTGCACGTGTCCTCCGACTACGTCTTCGACGGCACCGCCGAGGTGCATGACGAGGGGGAGCCCTTCTCCCCGCTGTCCGTCTACGGCCAGACCAAGGCGGCAGGGGACATCGCCGTGGCCGGCTGCCCGCGCCACTACATCATGCGCAGCTCCTGGGTCATCGGCGAGGGGCACAACTTCGTCAAGACGATGAAGGCGCTGTCCGACCGCGTCGCCGACCCGGAGGATGAACTCACCCAGATCACGGTCGTGGACGACCAGCTGGGCCGCCTGACCTTCACGCGCGACATGGCCGCGGCCATCTTCCACGTGCTGGAGAACAAGGCCCCCTACGGCACCTACGACTGCACCGGCTCCGGCGCGGTGAAGTCCTGGGCCGGCATCGCACGCGCCGTCTTCGAGGCAGCCAACGGCAACGGCGACAGGGTCGTGCCGGTCAGCACCGCCGACTACTACGCCAGCGCCGCGGGCCCCGTCGCTCCGCGCCCGGTCCACTCCGCGCTCGACCTGTCCAAGCTGGAGTCCGCCGGCTTCCGCATGCCCGACTGGGAGGAAGAGCTGGGGGAGTACCTCAAGACGCTCTAGTGTCTATTGAATTTGCGAGAGCAAAAGCCGCCGTTCTTTAACGGCGGCTTTTCTTGTGTCTGGCGTAAAGTCCTGCCGCGACAAGAGCGGCGGCGGTCGCCAAGCTTATTGCGAGCCCTGCAGATCCTGGGATGGGTGAACCTGTTTGATGTGATTGCGATGCGATTCCTGGAAAACAGACTGTCTGGCTGATGAAATTATGGAAGTGCGGGGAAAAATTGAAAACCTTCGAGCACAACACGATATTAAGGAATAAAAACCGCAGGTCGCGGAAGAGTAAAACCGGGGTCTGGTCAGCATTTCCTCGATTTTCCCCGCACTTCCGAATTTGACCCCTTGCTACGCCCTGATTACGTCCCAAAGTGCCGCAAAAAGCCGTGAGCTCTGCCTGATTTAGTTTGGAATTAGGTAGTGTCACCAATGGGGTTTTCTGCGGTGCTTTCTGATGCATGCATGGGTTCTTATGGTGTTGATGCAAGTTGCGTGTACAGGGTTGTTCGCTGGCGTGGTTTATTGTTTACTGCCCTTCCTGTCTGGTTTGTTTTATCCGGTCAGACGTGCAAAGTCCGCATAGTTTAGTTTGGAGAACTTGATGACTCCTATAGAGTGCGCGAAAAATAACATTGAGCCCGTTGGCCACGATGGTTCCTACACTTTGCAGAAGATTCTTCGCTGTGTTGCTATTTCACTTATGGTTGCAATGGCTTTGGAGATTCTCGTATTCAACTTCCCGTTCTGGGAATCTCTGCTATTTGGGAACGCGAAAGAAGTAGATTGGGGTCTAGGTCCTGGACTGGAAATTCAGGATGACGGGACGATTAAGGTCGTAGATCCCGAAACCGCCTATATTGAATTCGATGCTGATGGATGCCATATCGAGAATCTTTACCTTGATATTGCTGTTCCAGGCTGGGCATCTTCGTCATGGAGAACGTCGACTGGCCCTTATTTATCAATAAAGGTTCTTGCTACTGACGAAGCGAACTCATCTTTCTTTGAACTTCCTTCTTACAATTACTGCGGCGGTATGGAAAGCTCGAAATACCTTCGCCTGCATCTTTCTGGGGTTTCACATAAGATGCGGGTGCTTATTCAAGAAGAATCGGGGTTTAGCTTTGATCTCCGAGGCGCGTCTATTAATGCCATGAGGCCGTTTTGCTTCGAGCCCATCCGATTTGGGATTGCTGCAGTATTGGCTTGTGCGCTCCTTGCTTTCCGACCCTCATCTAGTCTTTACAGGACTAGGTTGTTTCCAATTCGCCCTGTTGTTATCGGATGCCTTGTCGCGTTAATGACCGTTGAGATGGCGGGATCTGTTGTTGTCAGCCGATTGTCTGGGGTTGGTGACAATCCAGCTAACGGTCCAACAATTAGCGGGCCGATTGCATTTGACTTCAATCAATACAATCATCTTGCGGATGCGTTTTTGTCGGGCAAGGTTTCCTTAGACCTTCCCGTGTCCGCCGTTCTCTCTGATATGGAAAACCCGTACGATACATCAGCTCGAGCTCAGGAATTATCTCAGGCTGGTGAGTATTACTACCTCGACTATGCTTTTTATAACGGGCTTTACTACTCGTATTTCGGTGCGCTTCCGGCATTGGTTGCGTTTGTTCCCTTCAAGTTGTTAACTGGTCGTGATCTTAGAACAGATCAAGTCGTTCTCGCTTTGGGAGTGATCTTCATTTGCGCTTTCAATGCGTTGCTGTATTGCTTGGCAAAGCGCTATCGACGAGATGTTTCCCTTGGTCTGTTCGCACTTTCTTCAGCGTCATTTTTTGCTGCGAGTGGACTTCTGTACCTTGTTTTTCTCCCTCAGATCTATTCTGTCCCTATTTTATCTGGCTTAATTGTTGTGTTTTTGGGCTTGTCGTGTTGGGTATCTGCGGAGCGTTTGGATGGAGACCACGGGGGCTTCAGGAAGAGCTACCTCATGCTTGGTTCATTTCTGATTGCCCTGTCATTGGGCTGCCGGCCCCAATACGTGTTGGTCTCTCTGCTTGCCTTCCCGATTTTTTGGAATGCGATATTTCGGGAACGTTTGTTTTTCTCAAAAAAGGGCGCCAACAATACCGCGTCGGTAATTGTGCCATTTATTCTCGTTGCAATTCCCGTCATGCTGTATAACGGCATGAGGTTTGGATCGGTCTTTGATTTTGGTGCCGCATACAACCTGACTGGTAGCGATATGACTTCGCGAGGAATTGTCCTATCGCGGTCCCTTCCCGCTTTGTTTCAGTATTTGCTTCAGCCTTTGAATATTTGCGCACGGTACCCGTATGTTTTCGGTGTTGACATGGCTGTTGATTTCCAGGGCTATTGGTTTTATGAGCCTTATCTTGGAGGATTGCTGCCCAACGCTCCGTTTTTGCTCGTGGGCCTTGCTTGTATTCCGTCCGTGTTCTCCAAGAGCAAGCAGAGCCAGAAGGCCGCCATCATCTTTTCGCTCTTTGTCGCATCGGTAATCCTTTTTGCGGATTTCCAGATTGCGAGTATTACAATGCGGTACTTCAGTGACTTCTCATGGTTATTGATTTTGCTTGTGTTTGGAGTGCTGCTTCAGACCCCTGGTTTTGTGGAAGGTAAAGGTACGATTTTTAGGAGTACGGTTGCACTTGTCGGACTGACAATCCTTTTGGGATTTTGGATCTTGCTGTCTCCCGATCGTTATGGCGCTCTAGCGAGTACATGTCCGTCCGTGTTCTATGGTGTGGCTCAGATGTTGTGTCTTGTCTGATTTCATTTCGCAAACAAGGGAAGTCTAAGTCTCGTGATAAGCTCGGGCGATAGGGAGAGGCATAATATGCGCCTCTATTCAATTGAATAGAGGCGCGGTCCTTACAGAGGCGCGTAGGTTTTATCGTTCAGTTTTACGCTTTTGTTTTGACTGGAAATACCATTTAGAAATTGGGCGCGGGAACGTGTATAAGATGCCCGTGAGCAGTGCAATGATTGCGAAACGGACGATTAGATATCCTATCCACGGCGCTAGTGGAAGGCTCTCGACAATACCGGAAACATATTTATAGGGAAACACGTTCAACTCGATAAGATGCATGCAGAAGAGCGGGAGCGTGTACTTTCCGATCCAGGCGATGGGTTTCGTGACGCGTGGAATATGCTTGCAAGCGATTTGGCATAGCTTGAGAATCACCAATGAACCAAAGATACTCCCGATTACATCCTGCGTCCCGTTAACGTAGGTGTTTGTTACCATGTAGAGCTTTCCAAAGTGTAGAGCTGAGTAACCCCAGATTCCCGCCATGAATAGCCAGCAGATGGGTTCGATTGAGTTTTCCTCGAGCAGGGCGTGCTTTCTGATGATCTGTCCAATGTACAAAAAGAGCGTTGCGCTCAAGGCCTGCAGGATGCTCCAAGGAAGCCAAATGATTTGGGCCAGAACATTGCCGCAGAAGAAAAAACCCAGAGCCATAATTGTGGGATGGCGAAATTGATTAACGACGGTCAGGAGCATTTTGCCAAAGAAAAGCGCGAAGAGATACCAAAGGGCTCCAATGGCGGATACGAATGCTGGGGTTGTGGGCGTGATTCCTCCGCAGCCGTAGAGGCTTGCCATAAACCAGTGGTTTGCTATTTCTGTCGGATTGGCTTTCCCTGTTAGGACCGCCCCTAGGAACGAGCATCCAATTACGCCTACACAGGTAATCAGATAAGGCATCAGAAGCGATTTGGCGTTCTTTTTAACGTAGTCGGGTGTGAGTTTAGCCTCGGTCTTGCTAAAGAATCCGCTGACAATAAAAAACAGAGGCATATCAAATGAGTAGAAAACGGAAGCAAGCCGATCTGGTGTCCCCAGGTATATTGAATGGCCTATGATGACCCCGGCAAGTGCTATTGCTTTTGCGACATCAAACTCGGGATACCTTTTCTTCACTGAATGCTCCTTAGATCATGGTTGGTCACGCTAGCTACATGGGTACTGTTGGCGTCTTCGAAATAGCCTTCGTACAGTTAATTCCATATAACGTGGGCGTTGGCAAGAGGTTCGATAACGGTAAGCGCTATCAGTGACATGGCGACGGCATGGCGTGCTATCTCGCGTTCGTGTTGTCGTTGCGATAGTCACCGAAGGTGTATTTGCTATACACGTTGACTTCCCACTGCTTTTTTTCGACCTTTGCCACGGAGTCGAGGATAAAACCGGTCGCGAGGCTTAAGCCGCACAGGAACATAAACGATGCGGCGAGCATGGCGGTGGGGAAGCGCGGAACAAGACCGGTCTGGAAATACTCGACAATGATGGGGATGCCCAGGGCAAGCCCGACTATCGCAAACAGAAGCGCGACGAGGCTGAAGAACTTCAAAGGACGGTAGTCCTTGAACAGCGTGCCGATCATGGTGACGACCTTAATGCCGTCCCTCACGGTATTAAGCTTGGACTCGGAGCCTTCCGGGCGATCGCGGTACTCGATGGGTACATCTTTGATGCGCCAACGGTGGTCGACGGCGTGGATCGAGAGTTCGGTTTCGATCTGGAATCCCTCGGAAAGCACGGGGAAGGTCTTGACGAACGGGCGGCTCATGGCACGATATCCCGTCATGACGTCATCGAAACTGTAGCCATAGATCCATTTAATCATGGCGCGGACCAGATTGTTGCCAAAGCCGTGGAACGCACGCTTGTTTTCCTCGGCATAGGTGCCGTTGGACAGGCGGTCGCCCACGGTCATGTCGGCCATGCCGTTGAGGATGGGCTCGCAGAGGGCTTTGGCCGCCTCGGCGGGGTAGGTATCGTCGCCATCGACCATCAGATAGCAGGCGGCGTCGATATCGCGAAACATCTGACGGCAGACGTTGCCCTTTCCCTGTCGGGGCTCAAAGCGCACCGTGGCGCCATGTTCCGTTGCGATGCGCGAGGTATCATCTGACGAGTTGTTGTCATAGACGTAGACCGTCGCCTGCGGAAGCTCGCGGTGGAAGTCGTCAACAACTTTGCCAATAGTGAGGGCTTCGTTGTAGCAGGGGATAATGACGGCAATAGAATCAGAATTCACTCAATGCTCCTTAATTATTCAATCGTTAGAAAGTATAGCCGTTTGCGACGGGCATCCTAAGATGTGAGTTAGTTCTCCAGTTTTGTTGCGCGAATCGTTTGCCCGCCCGTCGGGTCTATACTGTTCGTTTGTCAACGATTACGAGTAAAGGAGTTGCATCCGTGTCGGATCAGACAAAGCAACAAGAAACTCGCAGTCTGCCTGCGACGTTTGCTAAGAACGAATTTGAGAAGGATGCGTTTATCCTTCGTCAGCTGGTTACCAAGGATTTTAAGATCAAGTATCGCCGTAGCGTTCTGGGCGTCGCATGGTCGGTGCTCAATCCGTTGCTGATGATGATCGTCATGGCCATCGTGTTCTCGACGATTTTTACCCAGGGCCGCAATGGCTCGATTACGCCCGAGATGTACCCGTTGTATTTGATTGTGGGTAATGTCACCTTTGCCGTCATGTCCGAGTCTACGAACCAGGCTCTGACGTCCATCGTGGGTGCGGCTCCGCTGCTTAAGAAAGTTAAAGTGCACCGTTGGGTTTTTCCGGTGCAGAAGGTGCTCTTCTCGCTGGTCAACTTTGCCTTCTCGCTGGTCGCCGTCGCCATCGTTATGCTGTGGTTCCGTGTTATGCCTTCTTGGCACCTGATTCTGCTGCCGGTTTGCCTGCTGCTGCTTATGTGCTTCTGCATGGGCCTGGGCATGATGCTCTCTGCCCTTACGGTCTTTTTCCGCGATGTCATGCATCTGTGGAGCGTCGTCATCACGGCGTGGACTTACATCACGCCTATTTTCTGGACGACCGACTTCGTTGCGCAAATGTCGCATCTCGTGCGCATTCTGGTCTATGCGAACCCCATGTATAACTACCTGCAGTTTATGCGCGATATCTTCCTGTTCCAGACCACGCCCTCGCTTTTGACGTTTGGCATGTGCGTCGCTTGGGCGGTTCTTGCGCTTGTTATTGGCTACACCGTGTTCCATAAGTCCGAGCGCAAGTTCATCCTCTACATCTAAGGAGTGCTGTGATGACTGAATCTGTTGTTGATTACAGCGAGCAGCCTCTGGCTGTCGAGGTCGACGACGTCACCATGATCTTTAACATGGCGTCCGAGTCGCTGACCAACCTCAAGGAGTACTTCATCAAGCTTGCCAAGCACGAGCTGTTCTTTGAGGAGTTTAGGGCGCTCAAGCATATCTCGTTCGATATTCATCGTGGCGAAGTTGTCGGTCTGGTTGGCACTAATGGTTCCGGTAAGTCTACGATGCTCAAGATCATCGCCGGTGTGCTTGAGCCCAGTGAGGGCAGCGTTAAGGTGCACGGTAACATTGCGCCGCTGATTGAGCTTGGTGCCGGCTTTGACCCCGAGCTGACCGCTCGCGAGAACATCTATCTAAACGGCGCCCTGCTCGGCTATACCAAGGAGTTTATCGACGCCAACTTTGACGGCATTATCGAGTTCGCTGAGCTGCAGAACTTTGTCGATATGCCGCTTAAGAACTTCTCCTCGGGCATGGTGGCGCGTATCGCCTTTGCAATCGCGACGATTACCGAGCCCGATATTCTGATCGTTGACGAGACGCTTTCCGTCGGTGATGTGTTCTTCCAGCAGAAGTGCGAGGCCCGCATCCAGCACTTTATCCAGAGCGGCGACGTGACAGTTCTGTTCGTTTCGCACTCCATGGAGCAGGTTGAGCGCATCTGCCAGCGTGCCGTTTGGATTGAGAAGGGTGACCTTCGCATGGACGGCCCGGTCGATAAGGTCTGCAAGGCGTACCGTGAGCAGTTCAACTAGGTTATAATTACTTGCGCCTGACAGGCTTGCGCTTGCTTGGGCGCGCTGTTATTTGCTCCATTAGCTCAGTTGGATAGAGCAGGGGACTTCTAATCCCAAGGTCGACGGTTCGAATCCGCCATGGAGCACCATCGTTTATTAAGCCCAGACCGCTTGTTGGTCTGGGCTTTTTCGTTTTGTATGCTGCTGGAGCCGAGCGCGAGCAAGCCGCTACTGTTCGTTGGGGTTGACATTTTACTTTTCGAGACGCTCCCTCAGCAGCTCCAGAGCGTGAGCATAGCCCTGCAGACCCTCGCCGGTGATGGTGGCGAAGCAGGCCAGACGGGCGTAGCTCACCTGGCGGAAGTCTTCGCGGGTTTCGACGGCGCTAATGTGGACCTCAACGGCGGGGATGGCGACGGCTTTGAGGGCGTCCAGGATGGCCACACTGGTGTGCGTGTAGGCAGCCGGGTTGATGACGATGCCGTCGACCTTGCCGTAAGCCTCCTGGATCTTGTCGACGATGCTGCCCTCGTGGTTGGACTGGAAGACCTCGATCTCGTCAAAACCCTGCGCGGCTCCTGCCTCCTGGCAGATTTGGACCAGGCGGTCGTAGTTGTCGCTGCCGTAGATGCCCGGCTCGCGAATACCGAGCATGTTGAGGTTGGGGCCGTTGATGACGAGTGCTTTCATGGTTGCTTCCTTTGCGGTTGAGCGGGCGGTGAGGCGGAATGAAAAACCACCACAAAGGTGCCTGTCCCCTTTGTGGTGGTTTTTGTTAGAGAGCGGGTGGGAGGGTGTCGAGGACGGCGCGGGCGGTGTTGGCGGCGCAGTCCCGTGAGTCGATGATGTAGTCGGCCCAGGCACGGTAGCGCGGCATGCGCTGCTCGGCGAGTTTATCGATACCATCGCGGGCAGTGATGGGGCGTCCCTTGTGGGCGAGTTCGTCAAGCTTGCGGTTGAGCATCACGATCTGGCTGTTCTGGTGCAGCAGCGGGTAGTTCTCGTCGCGCGTGACCACGCCGCCACCCGTGGAAAGCACCAGGCCGCTGCGCTTGGAGATGTCGGCCAACGCCGACGTCTCCTGCTCGCGGAAGGTCGCCTCGCCGCGCTCGACGATATAGTCGGCACAGGGCATACCCAGGCGCTCCTCAAGCGCGCGGTCCAAATCGATGTGCTCGCGACCCGTGAGCTGGGCGATCTGCTCGCCTACGCGGGTCTTGCCCGAACCCGGCATACCGATCAAGGCGATGTTCTGCTCGCGGCGGGACAGGCGCTCCGTTACGTCCAGGATGCGCTCGCGCGGGGTAACCTGGCCGGTGTAGCGCTCGACGGCCTGTGCGGCCTGGGCAACGAGCATCGGCAGGCCGCCGATGCAGGGGATGCCGCGGCGCTCGGCCTCGAGCATCAGGCCCGTGCGGGCGGGGTTGTAGACAATGTCGATGACGCCCTCGAGCGCGTCAAGTCCTTCGAGCGTGCAAGGGGCGTCGGGGCAGTGGGGGAACATGCCGGCAGGCGTGCAGTTGACGAGCAGCGCGGCATCGGATTGCTGCGCGATGTTATCGTAGTTGACCTCGCTCGTGCGACCCACGGGTACGACGATGGCGCCTAGGTCATCGAGCACCATGCTGGCCGTGGTGCCTGCGCCGCCGGTGGCGCCGAGCACGAGGACCTTCTTATCGGCAACCTCTACGCCCAACTCCTCGACCAGACACTGAAAACCAAAGTAGTCGGTGTTGTCGCCGCGCAGGCGACCGTCAGGCAGGCGCGTGATGGTGTTGACGTTGCCCATGCGCTCGGCCAGCGGACTCAGCTCGTCCAGGTATTCCATGACGGCGCGCTTGTAGGGGATGGTCACGTTGGTGCCCTCCCATTCGTCGCCCGTCATAAAGGCCTCAAGATCCTCGGGCTCGCGCTCAAAACGCACGTACTCAAGCCCCGCCAGCTCCCTGTAGATGGTCGGGGTGTAGCTGTGGCCCAGCACGCGGCCCAGCACGCCGTAGGGACGGGTTGCAGCGGAATCGATCATCTAGAGTACCTCCGTGTAGCTGCCAAAGTAGGTGAAGTTCTCGCACACGTCGTCGATGGAATCGAGCAGGTCGTCGAGGGCCTTGCTGCCAAAGGGGCAGTCCAGGTCAAAGTAGAACATAAACTCAAAGTCATGCCCGGGGATGGGGCGGCTCTCGAGCTTGATGAGGTTGATGTTGAGCGCATAGAATCGCTCGAGCACGCGGTAGAGGGCGCCCGGCTCGTTGGCCGTGGTGATCATGAGCGAGGTACGGTTGGCGCCGGGGTAGACGCGCGGCTCGCGGCTGATGACGACAAAGCGCGTGTAGTTGTTGTCCGAGTCCTGGATATTGAGCTCCAGCACCTCCAGGCCGTAGAGTGCCGCACAGCTGCGCGAGGCGATGGCGGCGACGTCGGAGCGGTCGGAATGGGCGACCATCTCGGCCGACATGGCGGTGTTGGGGTACTTGGTGGCATGCAGGCCATGGCCCTCGATAAAGCCGGCGCACTGGGCAATGGCCTGGCCATGGCTGTAGACCTCGCGCACGTCGGCGAGCTTAGTGCCGGGCTTGACGAGCAGGTTGTGATCGACCTTGAGGCGCAGCGAACGCACGATATGGAAGTCGAACTGGGCGAGCAGGTCGTAGACGGCGTTGACCGATCCGGCAGTTGAGTTTTCGATGGGCAGCACGCCAAACTCGCAAAAGCCGTCGCGTACGGCGCGCATAACGCCCTCAAAGGTCTCAAAGAACGCAATATCCGGCACGTCGAAGAGCTTGCACGCGGCGATCTGACTGTAGGCGCCCTCAACGCCCTGGCAGGCGACGGTGGCCGTCTGGGGGAAGGGCGTGTCAAAGGCTGCGGCCGTGGCATGGGCCTTTTGCGACACCGTGATGCCCTTGAGCTCGTTGATGTAACGCTGCTGCTCGGCCTTGCTCATGCTCATGAGGAGGCGGAACAGGGCGATGGTCTGGGCCTCGTAGCGCTCGGGTGCGCGGCTGGCGAGGTTGTTGAGTTTGGAGCGCTCGCGGGCGGGGTCAAAGACGGCCTTGCCCATCTCGATCTTGGATTTGGCGACTTCGGTGGCAATGTCCATGCGCTCGACAAAGCTGTTGAGCAGGGTGGTGTCGATGCCATCGATGGCCTGGCGAATATCGGCAAGGTCCATGGAGGCCCCTTTCACGTAACGGCTGAGTTGACAGGCAACCCAGGTGAGTCGGGTTAGAGCTGGGCGGCGTCCTCGAGGAGGGCGTCCCAAATCGCGAGGGCGGCGGCTGCTTCGGCAACAGGGACGGCGCGCGGGACGATGCAGGGATCGTGACGGCCGTGGACCGAGAGCTCGGCGTTTTCCATGGCGTCCATGTCTACGGTCTGCTGCTCGCGGCCGATGGAGGGCGTCGGCTTTACGGCCATCCGCCACATGACGGGTGCACCCGTTGAAATGCCGCCCAAGATGCCGCCGGCGTTGTTGGACTCGACCGCAATCTCGCCGGTCTCGGCATCAACGCGGTACGGATCGTTGTTCTCGCTGCCGCGCATGGCGGCAACGGCAAAGCCCATGCCAAACTCCACGCCCTTTACGGCGGGAATGCCAAATGCGATCTGTGCGATGCGGTTCTCGATACCGTCGAACATGGGGTCACCGATGCCCGCGGGAAGCCCGTAGATGCCGCACTCCACGATGCCGCCGATGCTGTCGAGTTCGTCGCGCGCGGCCAGAATTTCCTCGCGCATGCGACCGGCAGCGGCGGCGTCAATGCAGGGCAGGTCGTTTTTAAGGGTCGCCTTGCGGTCGGCCTCGCGATAGACCATGTCGTCCATGGGTAGGTCCGAGATGCCGCCAATCTGCGCGACGTGCGCCATGACCTTGATGCCACGGGCCTCGAGCGCCTGTAGTGCGATGCCGCCGGCAATGCATAGGGGGGCCGTCAGACGACCGGAGAAGTGTCCGCCGCCGGCGACGTCGTGCATGTTGTGGTACTTCACGCGCGCCGGAAAGTCTGCGTGCCCGGGGCGGGGCTTGCGGCGCAGCTCGGAATAGTCCTTGGAGCGCGTGTTGGTGTTCTCGATAATCGCGGCGATGGGTGCGCCGGTGGTGTGCCCATCGACCACACCGGCAATGATATGCGCGGCGTCGGCCTCGCGGCGCTTGGTCGCGGTCTCGTTGCGACCGGGGGCGCGACGGTCCAAAAAGGCCTGCAGCTGCTCCTGGTCAATGGCGATACCGGCAGGAATGCCGTCGAGTGAGCAGCCGATAGCAGGGGAGTGCGACTGGCCGAAAATGCTCAGATGCAAAACGTTGCCAAAGGTCGAGGACATGCTATTCCTCCTCGAGCGTGACCTTGCCGCCCAGCAGGCGGTAGTGGTCGAAGAAATCGGGATAGGACTTATTGACGGCCTCGGCGCCGTGGATCACGACCTCGCCGGTGGCACGGCTCGCGGCGATGGCGGCCATCATGGCGATGCGGTGGTCGTTGTGCGAATCGACCTCGCCGCCGGTAAAGGCATCGACACCCTTGATGATGAGGTCGTCACCGGCTATGCGCACCTGTGCGCCCAGCGCGGTGAGCTCACGGGTGGTGGTGGCCAGGCGGTCGGATTCCTTGATGCGCAGGCGGGCGCAATCGCGGATGAACGTGCGGCCTTGCGCCAACGATGCCACGGCAGAGATAACGGGCACCAGGTCGGGAATGTCGTGCGCGCTCATCTCAAAGCCGGCGAGCTTGTCGGACTGCACGGTGGCGGCGTTGGTGGAGCGCACGATGCGGGCGCCAAAGCGCGAGAGCGCGGCAAGCACGTTGCGATCACCCTGCGCGGAGCTGAGCGACACGCCCTCGACAGTGATGGGGTCGGAGCCGATGGCGCCGGCACACAGCCAAAAGGCGGCGTTGGACCAGTCGCCCTCGACAGCAACGTTGCCTGGAGTGCGGTACGAGCCGCTGTTCACGCGGAAGTTCGTGATCTCGGGCTGGCCGTCCTTGGCGGGGATACGCTCGACGTTGACCTCGACGCCGAAGGCCTTCATGGCCTGGATGGTCAGGTTGATATAGGGGCGGCTCTCGATAAGGCCGGTTACCTGCACGCAAGAGGGCTGGGCCAAAAGCGGGGCTGCCAGCAGCAAGCCGGAGATGTACTGCGAGCTCACATTGCCCGGCAGGATAAAGGTGCCCGGGCGCATGCGGCCGCTTGTCTTGAGCGGAAAGCCGCCCAGGCCCTGCAGGTCGCAGCCGGCGGCAATGATCTCGTCGGAGAGCGGGGAGAGGGGGCGTGCGCCTAGGCGGCCCTGGCCCACAAAGGTGGCCTCTGCTCCCAGCGCGCAGGCCACGGGAAGCATAAAGCGGAGCGTGGAGCCGCTCTCGCCGCAGTCGAACGTGCCGCCCGCAAGTGCCTTGAGCAGGCCAAACTCAATACTCTTCATGGTGGGATGGACCTGGAAGCCGTCCTCGACGGTCTCGATGCGGGCGCCCAGCGCCGTGAGGCAGCGCACCGTGGCTTCGATATCGGCGCAGGTGGTGTTGCAAGTGACGTGCGTCTCGCCGTTGGCGAGTGCGGCGCAGATAATCAAGCGGTGCGCCATCGACTTGGATGCGATGGCGGGAACGGTGCCCTTGAGCGGGGAGGGGGTGATGCGGGCTAGCATGCGGATGCGTCTCCCTTCTGGCCGAGGCCCTCGGCAATTAAATCATGGAAGGTGGAAAGCGGCGTGCGGTCGATGCTGCAGCGGCCAATGCCGTGCGGAATCACCAGGTCGATAGTGTCACCGGCGCGTTTTTTGTCGTGGAGCGCCTCGGCAAAGACGGCGTCGGCCGAGAGCTCGCAGCGGGTCTTGAGACCGTGGCGCGCGCAGAGCTCCTCGATGCGACCGGGCAGCTCGGCATCGCAAATGCCGTGCAAGGCCGCGGCGCGCGTGATGATGCCCATGCCGATCGACACGCAGTTGCCGTGCCCCAGCTCAAAGTGCTCGCAGGCCTCGACGGCATGTCCGGCGCTGTGTCCAAAGTTGAGGAGCTTGCGCTGGTTGGTCTCGCGCTCGTCGGCAACGACCACGGCGCGCTTGATGTCGATATTGCGGGCGATGATGAGCGCCACGCGGGCCACGTCCTGGTTAAGCAGCTCCAGCGTTAGCGGGGTCTTCTCCAGCTCGGCGAAGAGCTCGGGGTCGGCGACCACGGCGTGCTTGACGACCTCGCCGCAGCCGTCGGCGAACTGCTCGGGCTTGAGGGTGGCAAGGCATCCCACGTCGGCGATAACCACGCTCGGCTGCCAAAAGGCTCCGGCGAGATTTTTGCCGGCGGCCAGGTCGATGGCCGTCTTGCCGCCCACCGACGAGTCCACCATGGCGAGCAGGCTCGTTGGGATCTGCACAAACTTGCAGCCGCGCATGTAGGTGGCGGCCACAAAGCCGGCTACGTCGCCCACGACGCCGCCGCCGAGCGCCACGATCACGTCGGAGCGCGAAAGCTCATGCTCAGCAACAAACTCAAGAATGGTAACGTAGGTCTCGGCGCGCTTGTGTGCCTCGCCGGCCTCGAAGGTGCAAATGCTTACCTCATAGCCTGACGCCTCCAGGCTCTGCTTGACGGGCATCTGGTAGAGCGGACCCACGTTGGTGTCTGTCACAATGACGGCGCGTGATCCGCCAGCGGTGGCGCGAACGAGCGGCCCTGCCTGCTCCAGCAAAAAGGTGCCCACGTGTACCTGGTAGGGGCGTGCGGTGTCGATATCGATGGTAATCGCCATAAGCTATGGTCCTTTCGACCTGGCGTGATAGGTGGTCTAGTGGGCGCTCTCGTCGTCGAGTGCGCGCTTGATGCGATCGCCCTCGGCTAGGAGATTCTCCAGATAGCGCTGGTCGCGATCCTTGAGTGCACGGCTGTAGGCGCCGAGCGAATCGATCAGATGGTCGATCTCGAAGGCAAGCGCGTCGGCGTCGTCGATCATGAGCTCGGACCACATCTGCGGATTGAGGTGCGCCACGCGGGTGAGGTCGCGGTAGCTGCCGGCCGAAAAGCCGTGGTGGACCTGGGCGGTGGGGCTCTTTACGTAGGCGTTGGACACCACGTGCGCGAGCTGGCTCGTAAAAGCGATCACGCGGTCGTGCTCTGCGGCGGTGGTCACGCTGAACTTGCCAAACTCCAAGGGACGCACCATCTCGCGCACCTGGCCCAAGAGCTCCAGCTTAAGGGCATCGTCTACAGCGGGCGGAACGAGCACGAGCGGGGCGCCCTGGAACAGGTCGGCGCGGGAGTGCGCGTAGCCCGAGAACTGGGTACCCGCCATGGGGTGTGCGCCCACAAAGTAAAAGCCGTGCTCTCGTGCGAGCTCAAAGGCACGCTCGCACACAATGCCCTTCACACCCACGGTGTCGATCACCACGGGGCCCATGATGGCTTCGGTGTCGGTAGCGTCGGCGAGCGCCTGGGCATGCGCCTCGAGCCACTCGATGCATGCCTCGGGATAACAGGCAAGGACGATGATGTCGCACTCGCCGAGCGTCTCGTCGTTGAGCTCGGCGGCGACGGTACCCATGCTAGCGGCCGTCATTACGTCATCGTCGGGGTCCCAGGCAAGCACGCGGACGCCCGCCTGCGCATAGCCGCGGGCAAAGCTGCCGCCGATCAGGCCCAAGCCGACGATGCCGGCGCACTTGGGGCCGCCTTGGTTGACGCGTGCGTTTCTCACCGTACCCATGGCCTACTCCATGGTCTCTTGGCAGACGACCTCGCGGATGGCGCGGATGCGGCGCATGGTGTCGTCGAACTGGTCGGGTGTGAGGGCCTGGGCGCCGTCGGACCAGGCGTGGCTCGGGTCGTCGTGGACCTCGATCTCCAGGCCGTTGGCGCCGCAGGCGGTCGCGGCGAGCGCCATGGGCTCGACATAGCGGGTGTAGCCGGTGGCGTGGCTGGGGTCGGCGACGACGGGCAGGTGCGACAGGTGGTGCAGCACCGGCACGGCGTTGAGGTCGAAGGTGTTGCGAGTGCGGGTCTCGAAGGTGCGGATGCCGCGTTCGCACAGGATGACGTTGTCGTTGCCCTCGCTCATGATGTACTCGGCAGCCATGAGCAGCTCGTCGACGGTGCCGGACATGCCGCGCTTGAGCAGGATCGGGGTCTGGGTCTTGCCGACTTCTTTGAGCAGGGGGAAGTTCTGCGCGTTGCGGGCGCCGATCTGCATGACGTCAATCTTCTTGTCCAAGAAGACCTGCACGTCGCGCGGATCCATGATCTCGGTTACGATCGGCATGTCGAGCTCGGCGGATGCCTCGCATAGCAGGTCCAGGCCGGCGGGACCCATGCCCTGGTAGGCGTAAGGGGAGGTGCGGGGCTTGTAGGCGCCACCGCGCAGCATCGTGGCGCCGGCGGCCTTTACGCGGCGTGCGATGCGAATGAGGTTCTCGCCCTCGACGGAGCAGGGACCGGCGATGACCTGGAACTGGTCGCCGCCGATCTTGACGCCGTGGCCGCAATCGATGACGGAGTCCTCGGGGTGGAACTTGCGGTTGGCGCGCTTGAACGGCTCGGAAACGCGCTGCACGCGCTCGACGACATCCATGGACTCGAGCAGGAACGGGTCGATCTTGGTCGTATCGCCCACCAGGCCGATGATGGTCTCGTTCTCGCCGCGCGAGACGTCGGTCTTGAGACCCTTCTTCTCAATCCAGCTGACGATATGGCCGACGGCCTCGTCGCTGGCGCTCTGCTTTAAAATTGCAATCATGGTGTGCCTCTCACCTCGATGGATAACTTTTGCAAAAACGGCCCGCATCGCGAGCCGTGTATATATGGTGCATGTGAGTTTATACTAATTGTTTCACTTTTGCGTTCTAAAGTGAGCCTTTGCGCCGTGTCTCCCACGTAATTGCAAAGCTTTTTCTATTCTTTTGTTAGCCCGTGGCGCACTTGGGTATAATGCCAACCGTTCGCCCTATTAGCTCAGGGGATTAGAGCGTCTGCCTCCGGAGCAGAAGGCCGTTGGTTCGAATCCAACATGGGGCACCATCGAACGTAAGACCGTCCGAACCTCGCATGGTCCGGGCGGTTTTCTTATACCGACGCGACGTGATGGGACGTGGTATGGCAGCAACGGATATCGAGCGCGGGCTTTCGACCGCCGAGGTCGAGGAGCGCATCGCCGCCGGTAAGATCAACCGCAACATGGAGCTTAAGACCAAATCGGTCAAAGAGCTCATCATCGAGAACCTCTGCACGCTGTTTAACTTGATCAACGCTGTCTTGGCGATTTTGGTGTTGCTTACCGGTTCGTTTAAGAATCTGACGTTCCTGTTTGTGGTGTTTTTGAATACCGCCATCGGTGTCATCCAGTCCATGCGCTCCAAGAAGATGGTCGATAAGCTCACGCTTTTGACCTCCAAGAAGGCCATCGCGGTGCGCGACGGTGCCGAGGTGGAGCTCGACTTGGACCAGATCGTACTCGACGACATCATTCGCCTGGGGCGCGGTGACCAGATTCCGGCCGACGCCGTGGTGGTATCGGGCGAGGCGCTCGTTAACGAGAGCCTGCTGACGGGCGAGAGCGATCTCATCAAAAAGCAGCCCGGCTCCGAGCTCATGAGCGGCAGCTTTATCGACTCGGGTCTGCTGCGCGCCCGCGTGATCCATGTTGGCGCTGATAACTACGTGGCAAAGATCAATAACGAGGCCAAGTACGTCAAAAAGGTCAATTCCGAGATCATGAACGCGCTCAACGCCATCGTGCGCTTCGCGAGCCTCATTATGATTCCGCTCGGCCTGGCGCTCTTTGCCTCGAGCGTGAGCGAGCTGTGGGATGCCGCCGGTACGCCGGGCGATAGCGCGCTTTCGTGGTGCTTTTCCGAGCTGCTTGCCGGTCGCGTGCCTTCGTCGGCGTTGCTGTCCACGGTGGGCGCTCTTTTGGGTATGATTCCGCAGGGCCTGGTGCTGCTGACCTCGTCGGTGCTTGCCATCGCCACGGTGCGTTTGGCGCGCCGCAAGGTACTCGCGCAGCAGCTCTACTGCATCGAGACGCTCGCGCGCGTCGACGTGTTGTGCTTGGACAAGACGGGCACCATCACGTCGGGTCGCATGGAGGTCGAGGGCACCTATCCATTGCCGATTGAGGGCGCTGGCACGGGCGCGGGGGAGAGCGAGGTGTCTGTCCCCGTCGAGACCACAGTCCTCGATTTTGCGCTCGCCAACGTGGCGCGTGCCACCTCGGCAGACGCCAACGAGACCTGTCAGGCGCTGCTCAACTATTACGCCGACCGCCCGGTCGAGGTGTCCGAGCCGCTGGCGGTCATTCCGTTCTCGTCGTCCAAAAAGTGGAGCGGCGCCTCGTTTGCGCAGGGCTCCTATGTGATGGGCGCAGCGCAATTTGTACTTTCGGAGCGCGTCTTTGCGCAGGTCGAGAACCGTGTGGCCGAGCTCGCCGACACCTGCCGCGTGCTTGTTGTGGCCCGTGTTGACGGCTTTACGCCCGATGGCGATATGGTGGGCGAGGCCGAGCCCGTGGGCTTTGTGACCATTCGCGACGAGATCCGCTCCTCGGCCGCCGAGACCATCGGCTACTTTAACGAGCAGGGCGTGACCCTCAACGTGATCAGCGGCGACGACCCGCGCACGGTGTCGTCGATCGCGCGCGTGGTGGGCGTTCCGGGGGCCGATGCCTACGTCGACGCCACGACGCTCGATACGCCGTCCAAGATCGACGCGGCAGTGGATCGCTACCACGTCTTTGGTCGCGTGACCCCGCAGCAGAAGCGCGAGCTCGTGCAGGCGCTCAAGCGTCGCGACCATACCGTTGCCATGACGGGCGACGGCGTCAACGACGTGCTGGCGCTCAAGGAGGCCGACTGCTCCGTGGCCATGGCCGCCGGTTCCGATGCTGCGCGCAACGTGGCCGAGATCGTGCTGGTCGACAACGATTTTGCCTCGATGCCCGCCGTGGTGGCCGAGGGTCGTCGTTCCATCAACAACCTGCAGCGCTCTGCGGCGCTGTTTCTGACCAAGACGCTGTTTTCGATGGGCTTGGCGGCGCTGTGTATCGCGTTTCCGCCGTATCCCTTCGAGCCGATTCAGATGACACTCATTAACTTCTTCTGCATCGGCGCGCCGGGCTTTGTGCTTGGTCTGGAGCCCAATAATGCCCGCGTGAAGGGGTCATTCTTGACCAACGTGCTCAAGCGTGCGCTGCCAGCGTCGCTGGCGGTCATTATGGCCGCGGCGCTCGATATCTTTGTGGCGCGCGTGTTTGGCTTCAACCAGCTTACCCTTTCGACTATGTGCCTGCTTACGTCGTGCGCGGCGAGTGTGAGCCTGATCTGGCGTATCTCGCAGCCGCTCACTCCCTTGCGCGTGGTGCTCTTTGTGTTTGTTGTCGTCGGCATCCTGGCGGGCGTTATCGGATTCCCGGAGCTGCTGTCCATCGCCAACCTGTCGATGGGCGAGGCGGTTATCTTGCTGGCAATCGTCGTCTTTACCTGCACGGTGTTCTTTAAGCTCGCCACGATGATGGATTCGCTTAAGCCGCGCCGTCGCCATGCTGCCACTGGCTTTGGCCGCGGCGTACGCATTCACCTGGGTCGTGGTGGCGGCAAGGTGAGCTCTACTGGTTCAACTGCCCAGCGTTTTGCCAAGCGCGTCGCCGCCGATATGGCGCAGCGCCGCGAGGAGCGCACCGCTCGCGAGGCCGAGGTTCGCGCGCTCGAGGGTGTGGAAAAGGCCCAGCCCAAGAAAAAGAAGAGCGCGGGCGTCACTCGCTCGCGTGTGACCAAGTCTGCCCAGGGCATTAAGGTCTCGATGCCGAGCAAGAAGAAAAAGCCCGCAAAGAAAGCCTAGCTCCAGTCGCCGGGGGATGATTTCCTGGCGATGTTGAATTGGTGCCTTGCTCCTGTGGGGGCGTGGCGATGCTATGCTCTAACCTCGACTGTATGAATTGCTCCGAAAAGAGGAAGCCGTGATCTGCCCGCATTGCCTTAAGACTATAGAAGACGGCGCCTCGTTCTGCCCCTACTGCAACGCATACGTTGGCCCGGGCGACGGTCCCGAGCATACCGAGTTTGTATTCTGCGATGGTTGCGGCGCACGCCTGTCCCCGCACGATCGCACCTGTCCCAAGTGCGGGCGCCCCGCCCCGGGCATCCTTTCCAAAGACGCGGCTGCATCCGATCTGGCGGCAGGCCGCACGGCCGGCTTTCCACGCTTGACGCAGGAGCAGATCGATACCGAGGTGCCCCATGCGCCGGCCTCTGCCGCGGCGGTGCTTTCGGACGCCGCCGATCCCAACGAGACTTGTGTGCTGCCGGCCTTCGACAAGGACTTTGGCATCCCCAAGGTGGACATGCCGATGCCGGTGTCCCTGCGTGACGATGCTCAGTCCAATAAGCAAAAGCCCAAGCGCAAGGTGCATCCCGATGAGGACGCTTACCATAAGCATAAGCGCCATATTCCCAAGCCGGTTATCGTCGTTGCGGTGCTCGCGGCCGCGTGCGGCGGTGCCTATTGGTTTGTGACGACCGACCCCCTGGGCGTCATGCCGGGATTCTATAGCGAGTTTGGCCATGCCGCGCAGAGTACTTTCCCTTCGCGCCAGAAGGGCGAGCAGACTCAGGACGATGCCGCCAAGGTCGATGAGAGCGATGGCGACGACACCTCCGACGTGGTCAAGGAGGAGGTCGTGCTCACTGACGATGAACTTTATGCCAAGCTCGACCAGATTTACCAGACGATCCTCTCGTACAACACCGAGGACCAGATCGGCGAGGTGATCGCCTCCTTTAACAGCGGCTATCTGCGCTCTACGCTCAGCACGCGCCAGGAGATGTCGCAGAGCGCCTATGACCTGCGCGACCGCATCAAGCAGACGCAGGACGAACTCGACAATCTTAAGTACCAGGACGACACAGCCTATGCCGAAGACATCGAGCACCTCAAGCAGCTCGCCGAGTGGATGTACGAGCGTGTCGATGTGATTTGCCAGAGCTGGGACATCTCGCTGTCCATCCCCGATGGTGAGTCGATGAGCGCTCGCCAGAGCGAGATCTTGGCACCCATGGCGCAGGGCGGCAACAGCGCGCTCAACCAGTACGATGCCAACGTGGGCGCTTGGAAGCCGCGGCAGCGCTCGTAATTAATGCGCCTAAGCGGTATAACCTGCGTGCGCAATTGATGGAAGCCTGTGCTTATTGCTACAATTCGAACAAATATGCTTTAAACGCACGAGGAAGGAACCACATGTTTGGTTTTAAGAAAGAGCTCTACACGCCCGAGTACCAGCTTGCCGGCGATGAGTGCGCGGTGATCGAGACGTCGAAGGGTACCATCAAGGTCAAGTTTGACGGCGAGGGCGCTCCCATCCACGTGGCGAACTTCTGCGAGCTTTCCACGATGGGTTTTTACGATGGCCTTAAGTTCCATCGCTATGTTCCCGGTTTTGTGATCCAGGGCGGCGACCCCAATACCCGCGATATGTCCGGCGCCGATGTCGCCGCCGGCCTTGAGGGCCCCGACGGCATGCCCGGTACCGGCGGCCCTGGTTACTGCATCAAGGGCGAGTTCGCTACCAATCCTCGTAACAGCCACGTCGACGGTGCGCTTGCCATGGCGCGTTCCATGGATCCCGATTCCGCGGGTTCGCAGTTCTACTTCTGCCTGGGCGCCCAGCATAACCTCGACTCCGGCTACACCGTCTTTGGCACCACGGTCGAGGGCCTCGATGTGATTTCGCAGCTGCGTGCCGGCGACGAGATCGTCCACGTCGAGATTGTTCACGAGTAAAGGGGACTTCCTTGAATAGCCAGCTGATCCAACAGGGCCGCGCCGCTTATCGCGCGGGTGATTATTCCGCTGCCGCCCAGATGCTCGGTGCGGCAAAGACCCCCAGCGAGATTATGGGCGAGGCCGACCATCTGCGCGGCAACGCCTTGATGCACCTGGGCATGTATGCCGAGGCCGCTGAGGCCTACGCCGCCGCCCTCAACGACGGTACCTATGGCAAGCGCGGCGCGCTGCTCACCAACCGCGGCAAGGCGCTTGCTGCCGTGGGTGACTATGCGACCGCAGCCCAGGCGTTCTCTGCCGCAACGCAGGATGCATCCTATGCCACGCCGTTTAAGGCCTATCTGGGTTTGGGCAACGCCCTGTTCCAGTCGGGTGATTATGCCAATGCCGGCACTGCCTTCCGTCAGGCAGCCATCGATGGTGCCAACCCGGCTCCCGCCGCCGCCCTCGGCGATCTTGGCCGCTGCTTCATTAAGCTTGGCCGTCCGGCAGACGCCGTGGAGACCTTCCGCGCGGCCATCGACTTTGCCGGTCCGCGCGACGACACGCGTGCGCTTAACGCTGGTATGGGCGAGGCGCTCTCTGCCGCCGGTCGCCCCTCTGACGCGCTCGATGCTTTCCACGCCGCCACCGCCGATGGCATCTACCAGCTTACGCCCGAGCAGGCCGACGAGCTTGCCCGCGTGCAAGATTCCCTCGCTGCGCTTTCGGCCCAGACGGCCATAGCCACGGCTCCGGCGCCCGCGATGGATGCTCCGGCCGTTGACCCGCTCGACCCCACGGGTGCTACCGGTCAGTTTATGCCCGACCCCTCGGACACCGGCTTCTTTACCCTGTCCGAGTCCGAGATGGTTCAGCAGGACCGCAAGGAGGCCAAGGTCCGTCGTCGCCATCGCCATACGGGCCTCAAGGTCTTCTTGGTGCTGCTTCTGCTGATTGTCCTTGCTGCAGGCGGTCTTGGCTTTGCCTACACGCGCGGCCTGGGCTTCCCTTCGCAGGAGTCTGTCGTCACCGACCTGTTCCAGGCCGCAGGTGACGGCGATACCGCCGAGGCCGAGTCCTGCCTGGCCTCTAGCCTGTCCGAGGACGCCAAGTCGATGATCGTTTCCTCGATTCCGCAGGGCGCCACCGTCTCCATCGAGGGCATGGATCAGTCTATGACCGAGACCACTGCCAAGGTCAAGGCGTCGCTGTCCAAGGGCGGCGAGCAGGAGTACACCGTCAAGTTCGTGCGCTCCGACAACCATATCGGTTGGGCCGTCTCCTCGCTCGACATCGATCTCTCCGCCGCTGACAACCAGTAGTCACCTTATGAGATTTGGCGCTGCCCGGTGCTTCACCGCAAGTGAGGTGCCGGGCTTGCGCTAGTATGATGGGCTAGTAGTTTTCCAGCAATCATCCAACACATCAGGAGTTGCGTTGTTTTCTTTGATGGATATGTTCTTCGGTAGCTATGCGGGCGATCTTGCCATCGACCTCGGCACCGCCAACACGCTTGTCTCCGTGCGCGGCAAGGGCATCGTCATTCGTGAGCCCTCCGTTGTCGCCATCGACAAGAACGATGAGCGCATCCTGGCTGTCGGTATCGAGGCAAAGCGCATGCTCGGCCGTACGCCCGGTAACATTGTGGCCGTTCGTCCCCTTAAGGACGGTGTTATCGCCGACTTTGATGTTACCGAGGCCATGCTTCGCTATTTTATCGACAAGGCGTCCGAAAAGCGCTATCCGTGGACCCCGCGTCCGCGCGTTGTCGTCTGCGTCCCCTCCGGCGTCACGTCGGTCGAGAAGCGCGCTGTTTTTGAGGCTACGATCCAGGCCGGTGCCCGCCAGGCATACCTGATCGAGGAGCCCATGGCCGCTGCCATCGGCGCCGACTTGCCTGTCGAGGAGCCCACCGGCTCCATGGTCATCGATATCGGTGGCGGTACCACCGAGGTCGCCGTTATTGCCATGGGCGGTATCGTCGTGTCGCAGTCCATCCGCATTGCCGGTGACGAGTTCGACCAGGCTATCCTTACCCACGTTCGCGATGCCTATAACCTGGCTATCGGCGAGCGCACGGCCGAGGACATCAAGATCAAGGTCGGTTCTGCCGTGCCGCTCAAGGACGAGCTCGACGTCGAGGTCAACGGCCGCGACGTGATCACGGGCCTGCCCAAGACCGTGCGCATCGAGAGCGAGGAGATTCGCCGCGCGCTCAACAAGCCGCTCGACGAGATGGCCAAGGCCGTCAAGGACGCCCTCGACGCCACGCCGCCCGATCTTGCCTCGGATCTTATGTACTACGGCATCCTGCTGACCGGCGGCGGTGCGCTGCTGCGCGGTCTCGATGTGCGTTTGCGCGATGAGACCGGCGTTTCGGTCAACGTTAGCCCTACGGCGCTCGACAACGTCGTCAACGGCTGTGCCCGCGTGCTCGAGGCCAACGCGTTTGACGGTGGCTTCGTCCAGACCAATGCTTAATTTCCAAAAGGTGGATTCCATTTGGCACGATCTTCGGGTTTCTCTTCAAATCTGAATACCAAGCGACAATCAACGGGTATGCGCCCGTTGATTGTTTTCAGCGTGATTTCGGTGCTGCTCCTCACGTTTTATATACGTGAAGGCGAGGCGGGTCCGATTCACGCTGTGCGTTCGGGCGTGACGACGATTACCTCACCGGTGCGCTTTGTGGGCTCGGCTGTGGCTGCGCCCTTCAACGCAATCGGAAACGTGTTCTCAAACCTTACGGCTTCGCAAGACACCCTCGACGAGCTTAAGAAGCAAAACGAGGTCCTGACGTCAAAGGTCGCCGAGCTTTCCGAGGCTCAAAAGACCGCCGAGCGACTCGAGAGCCTGGTCGGTCTGCAGTCGACCTACAACCTCAAGTCCACCGCGGCTCGCATTGTCGGCGCTTCGGGCGATGCCTGGACCTCGACCGTTACCATCGACAAGGGCTCTGCCGACGGCCTTACCATCAACATGCCCGTGACGAGCTCTGCCGGTGTCATCGGTCAGATTATCGAGGTTTCGGCTAAGACTTCCACCGTCCGCCTGATCGGTGATGAGAACTCGGGCGTGTCCGCCATGGTGCAGGATACACGCGCTCAGGGCATGCTGCAGGGGCAGCCCGACGGTACCCTGCGCCTGGAGCACGTGAGTGTCGACTCCGACGTGAAGGTGGGCGACATTATCGTGACCTCGGGTATCGGCGGCGTGTTCCCCAAAGGTCTGCCGCTCGGTACGGTCTCCTCGGTGGAAAAGTCTGCCAACGATGTGTACTACACCATCGTCGTGCGCGCCCAGACAACGGCCGAAAACAACGAGGAAGTGCTGGTCATTACGTCGCTGACCGACGAACAGTCGGCTTCGGACGAGGATGTGAGCAGCGCCAACAGTACGCCGCAGGGCACCTCGCGTGATGCGGCCACCAAGTCCAAAGACGACAGCTCGGACGACGGCTCCGATGCGTCCGATGATTCCGGTTCGAGCGAATAGGGAGGCATGTCCATGGATCTACACGAACAGGGGGCTGGCTCCCGCGCTTTTGCGATCGCTGCCATTGTCTGCGTCCTGTTGCAGGCGGGCTTGGCTCCGCAGATCTCTATCGCGGGCGGTCGCGTCAACTTTATGATTGTCCTGGTGTGCCTGGGTGTGTTTTCGGGCGACCCCACGCGTGCCGTCATCTGCGGTTTTTGCAGTGGCCTGTTCTACGACCTGTCGGCAGCCGTGCCGGTGGGCGTGATGTCGCTGTTGCTGACAGTGGGTAGCTTTGCCCTGGTGCACAGTGCCGCCGGTCAGACGGGCGGCACCCCGAGCGCTCGCGGCATCACGGTGGGCGCCTTCGCGCTTGCCATTAATGTGATCTACAGCCTTATCCTGCTGTTTATGGGTCTTGAGTCGAGTTTTGTCGTGGCGATCTTTGGGCACGCCCTGCCGTCCTCGATTCTGACGGGCTTGGTCGCCGTCCCGTTTTTGATGTCCGGCGTCGCGCCGCAGTCTGGCTATGGGTTCTCCGCGCGCGGTGGGCGTCAGACGGGTATGCGCTTTAAGCCCAAGACCCGTAAGCTCAAATAGGGGAGGCCTGTAGATGTCTTCCCAGATGACGGTCGTTATCGCCGGTATCGTGCTGGTCGTGGCCATTGTGGTCGCGCTGGTCATTATGCGCCGCGGCGACTCCCGCTTTACCTACGACACGCAGCACGGAACGGCCCCGCGCGCCACCGAGGGCGAGGGCAATACGGCCGCTACGGCCTTTAAGGGCCGCTTTTCCATCCTTACCACGGGCGTGGGTGCGATGTTTGCCGCACTTGCCGTTAAGCTGTGGGGCATGCAGATGGTCTCGTCGGACTACTATGATAAGCAGGCACAGAGCAATCAGACGCGTACTGTTACCACGCCCGCCGTGCGTGGTCGCATCTTGGACCGCAACGGCGTCGCGCTGGTACAGAACCGTCCCTCGCTTGCCGTCGTCGCCTATCGCGACCTTGCCGGCGACAAGGTGCTGGTGCGTCATCTTGCTAACGTACTTGGCATGCCGTATGTCGCGGTGCTGCGCAACATCCAGGACAATTCCGAAGGCGCGCAGAGTCTGCATACCATCGCGACTGACGTGCGTCGCTCTACTGTCGCCTACATTCAGGAGCACGCCGGTGAGTTTCCCGGCGTGAAGATTGCCGAGCGCACCGAGCGCCAGTACCCGTATGGCGAGACCGCCTGCCATATTTTGGGCTATACCGGCACCATTACCTCCGAGCAGATCGAGGCGCAGAAAAAGAAGACCTCCGAGGACGCCAGCGAGTCTGCGGGTAAGATTGCCTACCAGTCGGGTGACATCGTAGGCCAGGCTGGCGTTGAGAGCTATTACGAAAACCTGCTTCAGGGTATTCGCGGTGAACAGACAGTAAAGGTCGATGCCTCGGGTAACGTTACCGGACAGGCCGGCGCTGTACCCCCGCGCGCAGGCTCCGATGTCAAGCTCACGATCGACCTTGCCATTCAGCAAGCCTGCGAGACGGCTCTTGCTGATGCCATCGCGCGCGCCAAGCAGTCGGGCTACAGCAATGCCGGCAACGGTGCGGTGGTATGCCTCGACCCTAACAACGGCGAGATTCTGGGCATGGCCAGCGAGCCCAAATTCGATCCGTCGGTGTTTATCGGCGGCGTTTCTAACGATGTGTGGACCGAGCTCAACGACGATGAGGGCTCGCATCCGCTGCTCAACCGCGCGATTAGCGGCCAGTACATGTCGGCTTCGACCATCAAGCCGCTGACTTCACTCGCCGCGCTCGAATATGGTACCTACACCTCGTCTCAAACCACGGACTGCACGGGCTATTGGACGGGCCTGGGCAAGCAGTGGGGCAAGTACTGCTGGCTGCACTCCGGTCATGGAACCATGACGCTGCAATCGGGCATCGCAAATTCGTGCGACCCGGTTTTCTACGATATCGGCAAGGCGTTCTTCTATGACAAGGACAACCCCGAGGGCCTGCAGGAGATGTTCCGCCGTTGGGGTTTGGGCTCGACATGCGGCATCGACCTTCCCAGTGAAGGCGCCGGGCGTATTCCCGATGCCGAGTGGAAGGAATCCTTCTTTTCCGATGCCTCGGCAGACGATCGCAAGTGGAATGCGGGCGACATGACCAACATTGCCATCGGACAGGGCGATATCTTGGTGACGCCGCTGCAGATGGCGTGCGCCTATATGGGGCTCGCCAACGGTGGCAAGCAGTTCACGCCGCACGTGTTTCTGTCCGCCGTCTCGCGTGACGGCGACGGGGGCGATGCCTATATCTACAACGGCAAGGGCTCCAAAAAGCGCCTCACCGCCAAGATTAACAGTGATGCCGATCTGACACTGGTGCGCAACGGCATGCACGACGTTATCTATTCGACTTCCGCCACTACGGCGTCGCACTTTACCAACTTGACGCCTCAGGTCTACGGTAAGTCGGGCACCGGCGAGAAAAGCGGCGAGGACGAGTATTCCTGGTTCTGCGCGTATGCTCCCGCCGACGACCCCAAGTACGTAATTGCCACCGTCCTGGAGCAGGGCGGCGGCGGTTCTGCCATTGCCCTACATGTCGTGCGCGATGTGCTCGGCGTCATCTACAACGAGCCCGATACATCTTCTGCCACGGGCGATTCTTCGGTTCGATAGGAGGTTGCGATGGATTTTTCGCCGGCGGACCTGTTCCGCTCAACTAAAACCGGTTCCCGCAGCAGCCTGGACCGTGTCAACAAGCAGCTTTCGGCCTCGCGCGGTACGTTTCGCCAAAAGGTGCACATCGGCGTGCTGCTGGCAACCTTGGCACTCGTTGCCTATGGCGCCATCATCATTTGGTCGGCCTCGCAGTTTAAGGCCGACGCCTCGTTCTCGCGTCACCTGCTGGGTATCGGCATCGGTGCGGTGCTTGCGGTGCTCGTCTGGCGAACCGATCTGCGCGGCATCTCTAACTTCTCGACGGCACTGCTCGTCATCGACCTCATTGTGATTTTCTCGCCCAAGATTCCGGGACTGTCCTATACGGGCGGCTTAGGCATGACGGGCTGGATCAAGATTCCCGGTATCGGTCTCACCTTCCAGCCGGTCGAGCTCGCCAAGCTCATCACGATCTTCTTTATCGCCACGCTTGGTTCGCAGTACAACGGCCGCATCGATTCCGTTCGCGACTACATTAAGCTCTGCGGCATGCTGTCCGTTCCGTTTTTGGCCGTCGTCGCCATGGGCGACTTGGGTTCGGGCCTGGTCGTGTTGGTGTCTGGTGCTGTTGTCATCTGCATGAGCGGTGCCCGCCGCGAATGGGTGCTGTCGACCTTGGCGCTGCTCGTGGGCCTGGTGGCGCTCGTCCTGGCGCTTGATTCTGTCTTCGATTCGCTGCTCGGCCACGATGTGCTCATTAAGCAGTACCAGATGAACCGACTGACCGTCTTTATCGACCCCGACAATGCCGATTCGGACGATGCCTACAACTTGCAGCAATCGCTCATCGCGGTTGGATCGGGTGGCTTTTTCGGTAAAGGGCTGGGCCATGCGACGCAGTCTGCCGGTGGCTTTCTGCCCGAGTTCCACACCGACTTCGTCTTTGCCTTTTTGTCCGAGACTTTTGGCTTCTGCGGCTCCTTTTTGCTGCTGTGCCTGTACGTGCTGCTTATATTCTCGACGATTCGTGTCGCCTTTAAGTGTGAGTCTCTGTTCCTACGCTTGTCATGCGTAGGTATCGTCGGCATGTGGGCATTCCAGACCTTCGAGAACATTGGCATGTGCATCGACATGATGCCGATTACCGGTATTCCGCTGCCTTTCATTAGCTTCGGTTCGTCCTCGATGATGATCCAGTTGCTGACGGTGGGTATCGTACAATCCATATGGCGGCATCGTTCGGGCGCCGCGTAACCGCTGGAGGGGTTTGCTATGAAGATTCCCGTGGATAAGCTGACCCGCGTCTTTAAGATGGGCGCGACTACCAAGAAGGATTTCGACACGCCTGTTCGCGTGTCCGTCTACCTCGATTCGTCTGCCTCACGTTTTTTGGTCGAGACGGTGCGCGATGCCTTCGTGCCACAGACGACGTCGGGCATTGTGCGCGTTGAGCGCCTGGGTGAGGACCGTATCGTCCCCAAGACCGATACCGATGTGGTGCTGGTGCTTTCGTGCGGGTCTGACCGCCTTGAGAGCGCCGTGCAGGAGCTCGTGATTGCCGGCGCCCCCGTGTGCGTGCTGGCCGAGTCCGCTGTCGAGGTGCCTTTTATCCAGGAGTCCACGCCCATGCTCGGCGCGGTAGCGGCTACCGATAAGACGTATCTGCTCGAGACGCTTGCCCGCTGGATTCTCGATCGCACGGACAAGGAGACGGCATTTGCGGCGAACTTCGCCTTTATGCGTATTGCGGCCGCTAACCGCATCATCACCTCGTGCGCGCTTACCAATATGGCGACGGGCGCGCTGGTGTTTTTGCCGGGGGCCGATTATCCCGTTATGGCGCTGGCGCAGGTGGGCATGCTCTTTGAGCTCGCGGCCATCTTTGGACGCGGTATTAAGCCCGAGCGCGGTTATGAGGTCGCGGGCGTCCTTGCCGGCGGCTTGGTGCTCCGCGCCGTCACCCGCGCCCTGGTAAAGCAGACGCCGCATATTGGGTTTGCCGTCAAGGCACTGACCGCCGCCGCGGGAACCTATGGCATGGGCCGTGCGCTCGTTTCGCTCTACGAGCGCGATGTCGACTACACCCGTGCCAACGAGGTGGCTGCCGCCACGTTCTCGCGCGTCCGCGACCTGGTGACCACGGTCGCCGGTGCTACTCGTCCCATGGGTCCCTTTGAGGACGCATCCGATCTTGCTGCTTAGGGGTTTCTTTTGCGCGCTGTGTACCAAGACTGTTTTCATTTGATTGAGCCCTTGCTCGCCAAGGTCGAAAAGCCGAGTCGCTATATCGACCATGAGTGGGGCACGCTCTCCAAGGCCGATGCCGATTACCGCTGCTGCATGATCTATCCTGACGTGTATGAGGTCGGTCTGCCCAACCAGGGCATCGCCATTCTCTACAACATCCTTAATCAGGCCGAGGGCATTTCCTGCGAGCGCGGCTACGTGCCGTGGCCCGATATGGGCGATGCCATGCGCGAGGCGGGGATTCCGCTGCTGTCGCTCGAGGGAGCAGCGCCCGTGGCCTCGTTCGACATCGTCGGCATGCACGTGCCGCACGAGATGGCCGTGACGAACTTCCTCGAAGCGCTCGATCTCGCCGGCATTCCGCTGTTGGCTGCCGACCGTACCGAGGACGATCCCATCATCGTCGCCGGTGGTCCCTCGGTGTATAACCCCGAGCCGTACGCGGCATTCTTCGATGCCATCCTCATTGGCGAGGGCGAGGAGTCGCTGCTCGAGATCTGCCAGCTGCATCGCCGTCTGCGCGACGAGGGCGTCTCGCGCGCTCAGATTGTCGAGCAGCTCGCGACGGTCGCCGGTACCTATGTGCCGTCCCTGTATGAGGTGCGCTATGACGAGCCCTGCTCGCCGCATGGCTACACCGTGCCGCGCGAGGGCAAGGACGTCCCGCCGGTAGTCTACAAGCGCGTCGTCGAGGACTTTGGTGCCACCAATCCGCTTTCTCAGTCGTGCGTGCCGTATGCGCAGCTCGTCCATGATCGCCTGTCTATCGAGATCCTGCGTGGCTGCGCCCGCGGCTGCCGTTTTTGCCAGGCAGGCATGACGTATCGTCCGGTACGCGAGCGCTCGGCCGACCAGATCGTGTCATCGGTGATCCAGGGCCTGGAAAAGACCGGCTATGACGAGGTGTCGCTCACCTCGCTTTCGACCACCGACCACTCCTGCATCCGCGATGTGCTCGGTCGCCTTAACCGCCGTCTGGAAGATACGGGCATTCGCGTGTCCATTCCCTCGCAGCGCCTGGATTCGTTTGGCGTGGATATGGCCGAGTCGGTCGCCGGCGAAAAGAAGGGCGGCCTGACGTTTGCCCCCGAGGCCGGCAGTCAGCGCATGCGCGACATCATCAACAAGAACGTGACCGAGGAGGACTTGGACCGTGCGGCCAAGGCGGCCTTCGAGGCGGGCTGGAATCGCATGAAGCTCTACTTCATGATGGGCCTTCCCGGCGAGCGCGACGAGGATATCGTGGCTATCGCCAACCTGGCCGACCACGTGCTCGAGCTCGGCCGCTCCGTGGTTCCCAAGGCGCGTCGCGGCTCCATCTCGGTGTCCATCTCGGTGTCGGTGTTTATCCCCAAGGCCGCCACGCCGTTCCAATGGTGCCCGCAGCTCGATTACGACGACGTCAAGCGCCGTCAGAAGCTGCTCATTACGAGCGTTCGTAACCGTGCGGTCCGCGTTCACTACCATGATGCCGAGACCTCGCTCGTCGAGGCCGCGCTGTCCCGCGCCGGTCGCGACATGACGCCGGTCATTATCGACGCCTGGCGTGCGGGCTCGCGTTTTGACGCCTGGGTGGAGCATTTTTCGCTCGACAACTGGAAGTCGGCTGCGGCCAAAAACGGTATCGATCTCAACGAGCTCGTGCACCTGCCCTACGAACTGGACTGGCGCCTGCCCTGGGAGCACGTGAGTCCCGGCTGCTCGCGCGGCTTCCTCGAGCGCGAATACCGCCGCTCGCTGGAGGGTGTCACGACCCCCGACTGTACCCGTACGTCGTGCACCGGCTGCGGAATCTGCCCCACGCTCCACGTCAAGAACGTATTGGTGGGTGATCGCGCATGAGTGAGCGCCTGACCGACAACCCCACGCTCTTTAGGCTTCGCGTTCGCTATGGCAAGCGCGACCGTCTTAAGTACCTGGGCCATCTCGAAGTGATTCATACCATTGAGCGCATCGTGCGTCGTGCGGGTCTGCCCTATGCTGTGACGCAGGGCTTCTCTCCGCACATGCGCGTGGGCTTTTCGTCGGCGCTGCCGGTGGGAACGTCGTCGACCTGCGAGTGGTATGACCTGTTTATGACCGAGTTCGTTGCACTCGACGAGGCGTTTGGGCGCCTGGCTGCTGCCTCTCCGGCCGATCTGGCCCCCATCGAGGCCGCCTACATCGACGTGCGCACGCCGGCGCTGACGGCGCAACTCACGCGTCTGTCGTACCGTATCGACCTACACTTGGACGCCGAAGCACCCGTGAGCGCCGATGAGGTGCGCGCTGCGATCGACACGTTGCGCGCGGGCCATGGCATCGACTACGCACGCGGTAAGAAGAGCAAGCGTCTAGACCTTGACCACACTCTGGTGGGCTATGAGCTTAAGGCAGGGGAGCGCCCGGACCATTTGGTGCTCATGCTCGACACCCATGCCGACAACGAGGGGTCCATGCGTCCGGAAATTTTGCTTTCTGCCGCTGATGTTTTGTTGCAGGGCTTGACCCCGGGCGTCGATGCACCTATTGTTTCCACCGGTATGCAAGACCTCGTGACCATCTGCTCCTACGATGTCGAGCGTCAGAATCAAGCATGCGAGGACGACGAGGGCCGACTCGTCAGCCCCATACCTGTGCGAACTTGTGGATTTGCTCCACATACTCGTTGACGGGGGTATTATCGCCTGCTACTATATTCGGCTGTTGCACTAACTGATGCATGAAGGGCAAGTAAACATGTACGCAATCGTTAACACGGGCGGCAAGCAGTACAAGGTCGCCACCGACGATGTCATCACCGTCGAGAAGATCGAGGGCAATGAGGGCGACAAGATCACCCTGCCGGTTATCTTCCTCAACGATGGTAAGAAGATCGTCACCGATCCCGACAAGCTGGCCAAGGCCAAGGTTACCGCTCAGATCGTTGAGCAGTTCAAGGGCGAGAAGCAGCTGGTCTTCAAGTTCCACAAGCGCAAGCGCTATCGTCGTCTGAAGGGTCACCGTCAGCAGCTCACCAAGCTGAAGATCGTGAAGGTTCAGGCTACCTCCCGCGCCAAGAAGGCTGTCAAGGCAGAGGCTGAGGCTGTTGCCGAGGCTCCCGTCGCCGAGTAGATTACACTCGTAACGAAAGAGTAGGTATACACAATGGCACACAAAAAAGGACTCGGTTCCTCCCGTAATGGCCGTGACTCCCGCGGTCAGCGCCTTGGCACGAAGCGCTATGCCGGCCAGACGGTAACCACGGGCACGATTCTCGTCCGTCAGCACGGCACGCACATCCACCCGGGTGAGAACGTTGGCCGTGGCAAGGACGACACGCTGTTCGCGCTGGTCGACGGTACCGTTGAGTTCCACAAGGGTATCAAGCACAGGGTCAGCGTACGCCCGCTCGCGAACGCGTAATTCACCCTTCATAGAGCACATATGTGGGAGGCACTTGAGTTTTAGGATTCAAGGGTCTCCCTCTTTTTTGTAGGAGGCGATTCTGTTGTCACAGTTCACCGATATCAGCCGCATTAACGTTTGCGGCGGCGACGGCGGAGCCGGATGCATGTCGTTTAGGCGCGAGGCATTTGTTCCCAAGGGCGGCCCCGATGGCGGCGACGGCGGTCGTGGCGGCAATGTCGTCATCCAGGCCGACGCTCAGCTGTCTTCGCTGATCGATTACCGCTTTAAGCATCATTTCCGTGCTGAGCGCGGAACGCATGGCCAGGGTGCCCGTCGCAACGGCAAGAGCGGTGAGGACCTGATTTTGAAAGTCCCCATGGGCACCGTAGTCCGCGAGCTCGATCCCGAGACGCAGACCCCGATGTTCGAGATTGCTGACCTGGTGCACGACGGTGAACGCGTAGTCGTGGCGCCCGGTGGTGCCGGCGGTCTGGGCAACACCCACTTTGTGACGTCGGTGCGCCGCGCGCCTGCGTTTGCCCAACTGGGTGAGCCTGCCGAGGAGCATTGGATCGAGCTCGAGATGAAGCTCATGGCCGATGCCGCGCTTGTGGGCTTTCCCTCTGTCGGCAAGTCCTCGCTCATCGCGCGTATGAGCGCTGCCCGTCCCAAGATTGCCGACTACCCGTTTACCACGCTTGTGCCCAACTTGGGCATGGTGCGTGCCGGCGAGTACTCCTATGTCGTCGCCGATGTTCCGGGTCTTATTGAGGGTGCGAGCGAGGGTAAGGGCCTGGGTCATCAGTTCCTGCGCCACATTGAGCGCACTGCTTTGATTATGCATGTCGTTGACATGACGGGCGGATTTGAGGATCGCGATCCGGTCGAGGACTATCGCATCATCAACCGTGAGCTCGAGCAGTATGGTGCCGAGCTTTCGGAGCGTCCGCAGATCGTCGTCGCCAACAAGTGCGATGCGCCGGGCACGGCCGACAAGATTGCCGACCTTAAGCGTGCGGCACTCGACGATGGCCATATGTTCTTTGCCGTGTCCGCTGTGACGGGTGCCGGTCTCAACACGCTGATGCTTGCCGTGGGCGAGCAGGTGGCCAAGCTCCGCGCCGAGCTTGCGGTCTCCGATGAGCCAGTCGATCTGCGCGACGAGGAGTGGGAGCGCCGCCGTCTGCAGCGCGAGAAGCGTTTCCGCATTGTTCAGGAAGAGCCCCATGCCTTCCGCGTGGTCGGCCGTGCCATCGAGCGCATGGTTATCCAGACCGACTGGGAAAATGAGGAAGCCGTCATCTACCTGCAGCATAAGTTTGCCCGTATGGGTGTTGACGACGCGCTCGAGAAGGCCGGCTGCCGTGCGGGCGACGAGGTCCGCATTTGCCAGCGCGCCTTTGACTTTGAGGGCGCCGAGGACTTCTCGGAGTTTGAGGACGAGCTCGAGGATGCAGGCGTTGAGGTTATTGACGTAGCGGCCGAGGGTGCGGACGTGGTTGATGCCACCGAGGGCTCCGAAGGCACTACCGAAGTCGACGTTGTTGAGACCCCGGAGGGCGAGTAGGCCATGTCGCTGCGCGGTGGAATCGGTCTGCCCGAGCTTCCTCTAGAAGACGGGCAGGAGTTTAGGCTCGGCATTATGGGTGGTACTTTTGACCCGATTCATTACGGGCACTTGGTTACCGCCGAGCAGGCGCGCGAGTCGCTCGACTTGGACGCCGTGCTCTTTATGCCGGCCGGCTCTCCCGCCTTTAAGCTCGACAAACCGGTGACGCCTGCCGAGGACCGTTATGCCATGACGGTCCTCGCCACCGCTGCGAATCCGGCTTTTTTGGCGAGCCGTTTCGAGATCGACCGTCCTGGCGTGACCTATACGGCCGATACGCTTCATGCCCTTCGCGACTTTTACCCGCCTCAGGTAAAGCTCTACTTTATTACGGGTGCCGATGCGATTATCGATATTGTGACCTGGCACAATGCCGATGAGATTGCCGAACTGGCAACCTTTATTGCTGCGACGCGTCCCGGCTTTGACATCGATACGGCCCGGGCGCGGATTAAGGAATCGGGACTGCCGTTCGACGTGCGCTATATCCAGATTCCGGCGCTGGCGATTAGCTCGACCAACATTCGCAAGCGGGTTGCCCGCGGCATGAGCGTGCGCTATCTAACGAGCGAGTCCGTGCTCGGCTATATCCGTAAACGCGGCCTGTATGCCGATCTTGGGCAAGACGATTTTGAATGATGGGGGTCTATGTTGTCGGTAGAAGATCAGTTTGAGGGCGACGAGCGCGCGCTCTTGATGCGTATCCACGAGTTGCTCGATGTGCGCATGAAGGATAAACGTAAGCGCTACGTGCATTCGCTCGGGGTTGCCGAGACTGCGCTGCACCTAGCCGAGGTATACGGTGTCGACCGCTTTGATGCCGCTGCCGCCGGCCTGCTCCATGACTGGGACAAGGTGCTCTCCGACGACGAGCTGGTCACGCGCGCTCTGCATTATGGCATTAAGATTGCCGGCTCTCCGTCTGCCGCGACGCCGCTTTTGCATGGCCCGGTTGCCGCCTATGAGCTTCCGCAGCTTTTTCCTGAGCTGTCGCCGGCGGTCTTTCAGGCTGTCGACCGTCACACCGTGGGCGCTTGCGACATGACGCCGCTCGATATGGTGGTCTTTGTGGCCGATGCCATCGAACCCAACCGCCATGGCGATTATGCCCATGCGCTGCGCAAGATGGTGGGGAAGTCCTCGCTCGACGAGTTGTTCTTCTCCTGTTTTGCTCAGGGTCTGGTCTATGTGATCCAGACCGGGCGTTATCTTTATCCCACGGCTATTACGATTTACAACCATTACGCCCAGCTGCGCTAGCTCGGGCTGTCTAGAAAGAGGTATTCCATGGCCGACGAGACCATGACCGACGAGCAGATTCTTGAAGGTGTGGAGCACAAGAGTTTCGTTGCCACGTCCGACCGCACTGCCGCCTCGCTGTCCGCGAGCGGTGTCGCCGCCGAGGATGTCGCTCGCGCTGCCGCGCAGGCCGCCTACGACAAGAAAGGCGAGGACGTTCAGGTGCTCGACCTGACTGAGCTTTCCGATGTTTGCGACTACTTTGTCATTGCTACCGGCACCAACAACCGCCAGGTTGATTCGATCGTCGACGAAATTGAGGAGAAGGTTGCCGAGGCTTGCGGCGAGCATCCGTTCTCCATCGAGGGCCGTGAGCAGAAGACCTGGATGCTCATGGACTACGGCTCGGTTGTCGTCCACGTCTTTACCCCCGAGGCCCGCGAGTTCTACCGTCTCGAGAAGCTCTGGGGTGACGCTCCCCAGCTTCCCCTCGACCTCCTTTAGTAGTTCATTTGGGACGGGGCTTTTTAGCTACCCTTTACCGTTCGCCGGTCAGTTGCGCCATTCGCAGCTGCCCGGCTTTCTTTTTGCCATAGGGACTAATCGTTGAAGCGGGATTGGCGGCCGAAGGACAGGGCGGTGTCGCCGAACTTGTCTCGGACGGCGTCGATGGCGACTGAGAGGTCGCGACGGTCGCTGGATTGGGCTCCGCGGTCGTCGACTTCGCAGAACAGGTCGGTCTGGATGCCGCCCTGATGGTCAAAGTCGCTCATGCCGATGCCCGCCAGGCGCACATGCATGCCTTCCTGCCAGATGTTGTCGAGCAGTTCGAGCGCCACTGCCACAAAGATGTTCTCATCGTCGGTCGGATGAGGCAGCCGGCGCTGTGCCGAGCGACCGCTTCCATACGAATACTTGAGTTTGAGCGTCACCGTGGCGCCCGTTAGTCCCTGACGGCGCAGGCGGCGTCCCACCGACTCTCCCAACAGCGCAATCGCCGCTTCGATGTCCCCACGCTCAGTTAAATCGTTCGCAAAGGTGCGTTCATTGCTGACCGACTTGACCTCGCGCTCTTCATCGAGACTCGTGACTTCGGAGATTTCGAGCCCCAGCGCACGTTGGCGCATGCGTTCGCCGTTGATGCCAAAAATAGAGGCTAGGGTTGATTCGGGCGCGCGTGACAGCTCGCCGAGTGTATAGATGCGCATGCGGCGCAGTCGCTCCTCGGCCGAGCGCCCGATGCCACTCATGGCAGATACCGGCAGCGCGGCCAAAAAGCGCTGCTCGGTTCCAGGGCGCACGATGGTCAGCCCAAACGGTTTGTCCCTCTCGCTTGCGATCTTTGCGACCGTCTTGTTGCAGCCTACGCCAATGGAGCAGGTCACTCCCAGCGCTGCCACGCGGTCGCTTATCCGCCGCGCAACCAGCAGCGGATCTTCGGGCGCAAAGCGGCCCGGTGTGATATCGATAAAGGCCTCGTCAATTGATACGCGCTCAACGCGCGGGGTCTCGTCGGCGAGAATCGCCATGACCTGTGCGCTGACCTCGTGGTAGCGACTGAAATGCCCATGCGTCCAAATGGCCTGCGGACAGAGGCGCCGTGCCTCGGCCGAGGGCATGGCGGAATGCACGCCAAAGCGGCGCGCCTCGTAGGAGCAGGTGGACACGACGCCGCGGGAATCGGCATCGCCACCCACGATGAGCGGCTTGCCGCGCCACTCGGGATGGTCGAGCATCTCCACGCTCGCAAAAAACGCATCGAGATCCATGAGGCCCACCGCCGGTCCCGTCCAGGGCGGCGGCGTGACGCCCGCAGCATCCTCATAACCGTATGTGTGTTCGCGTATTTTCATGGCATGAGTATACCGCGCAGCTCATGTGGGGTGCGTGGATGTGCTTGCAAATCGCGAATTCTTGTCTAAGATATGGATTTGCCTTCGACTACACCGAAGAAGTTGGTCTCACGGACTTCACCTGCCCGCGTCGATGGCGTATTATGTTCAACTGTTTGTTTGTAGTTGCAGCCTAAAGCTGCTTGGTTGGAGGAGTTTCCTTTGGCAGTCAAGATTCGCCTTGCTCGTCACGGCGCTAAGAAGCGTCCGTACTACCGTGTCGTCGTCGCCGATTCCCGCGCCCCGCGTGACGGTCGTATCATCGAGGAGGTTGGCCGCTACAACCCGATGACCGCCCCCAAGACCATCAACCTCGATCTCGAGAAGATCGCTGACTGGCAGTCCAAGGGCGCTCAGCTCACCGACGCCGTCGCTGCTCTGGTCAAGGCCGCCAACGAGGGCGAGAAGACCGAGACCGTCGTCAAGAAGTCCAAGAAGCAGCTCGCCAAAGAGGCCGAGGCCGCTAAGGCTGCCGCTGAGGCCGCTGAGGGCGCCGAGGAGTAAATCGTGCCTGAGGTTGACGCTGCACAGCTCGAGGGTGAGGCAATGCTCTCAGATCGCATCGCCGATCTCGTCGAATATCTCGTTGTTCAGATCGTCGACGACCCGGATTCCGTGAGCCTTGAGGTCATCGATGGTGACGACGCCTCCACGATTGAGGTTTCGGTTGCCGAGGATGACGTCGCTAAGGTCATCGGCCGTCGTGGCCGTACCATCAAGGCCATTCGCACGCTCGCCCGTGCACTGGCCGCTCGCCTCGACACTGCAGTCGAGGTAGAGGTTCTGGGCTAGGACCTTGAGGTCCCAGTACAAAAACATCGCCCGTGTGGTCAAGCCGCACGGAAGGAAGGGGGAGGTCCTCGCGCAGCCGCTGCGGGGGCTTCCTTCTGTATTGACGCCGGGTATGCGCGTCGCCTTGACGCCGCCGGCGCTCAAGCGTGACCGTTTTTGCACGGTCACATCCGTCACCGATACGGGCGATGGCGATCTGGTCTCGTTTGAGGGCATTGATGACTTGACGGCCGCCGAGGGCATCACCGGATGCTACGTGCTGGCAAATCGTGACGACTTTGAGCTCGATTCGCTCGATGCCGCCTATACCGATCTGATGGGTCGCGAGGTGGTCGACGAGCGTTTCGGTTCGCTCGGCACGATTGTCGAGATCATGTCGACGCCCGCCAACGATGTTTGGGTTGTCGAGGGCGATCGGTACGGCGAGGTGCTGATTCCCGTGATCGAGCAGGTTGTGCTCGATCTTCCCGATCAGGGGACAATTTCCGTCCACGTTATGGACGGGTTGATTGATATGGACAAGTAGGGAGGACAACATGCTGATTGAGACCCTTTCGGTCTTTCCCGAGATGTTTGAGCCCGTCATGTCCACGTCGATTTTGGGCCGCGCCCGCAAGGCCGGCCTTTTTGATTTTAAGGCCTATAACCTGCGCGACTGGACGCACGACCGCCATCGTACCGTCGATGACGAGCCGTACGGCGGCGGGCAGGGCATGCTTATGAAGGTCGAGCCCATCGCCGAGGCCATCGAGGCTATTAGTTCCGAGGGTCCCAAGCCCACCGTGGTGTTCTTTACGCCCTGCGGCGAACCCTTTACGCAGCATGTGGCCGAGCGCCTGCTCAAAAGCGAGCGCCTGCTGTTTGTTTGCAGCCGCTACGAGGGCGTCGACGAGCGCGCTTATGCGTATGCCGACGAGCGCCTGTCGATCGGCGACTACGTGCTTACGGGCGGCGAGCTTCCCGCTATGGTCGTTGCCGATGCCGTCGTACGTTTGATTCCCGGCGCCCTTGGTGACGAGATGAGCAATGTCGATGAGTCGTTCTCGACTGCCGAGGACGGTGGCCTGCTCGAGTACGCGCAGTACACCCGTCCCGCCGAGTTCAACGGCGAGGGCGTGCCGCCGGTGCTCGTGAGCGGTGACCATGCCAAGGTTGACGCCTGGCGCCGTAAGAATGCCATCGAGCGCACCTGCCGCTGGCGTCCCGACCTGATCGAGACGGCGCGGCTTACGCCCGAGGAGCGCGCATACGCGCAGGACATCCTGGACGCATCGTATTCGCAGAGCAAGGAGTGAGAATGGTTCCATCGCAGCATTCCGTGCTAAAGGGTGCGTTTGAGTGGATCGTGGTCGTCGCGATCGCACTGGTCGCCACCTTCCTGATTCGCTCGTTTGTGGTCGAACCCTTTGTGGTGCCCACCGGCTCCATGGAGTCCACGATCGAGATCGGCGACCAGATCCTGGCGCAAAAGGTGAGCCTTAAGCTCGGCCAGCCTGTCAGCCAAGGCGATATCGTGGTGTTCCACAACCCCGATGTCACCTCCGAGCACGATGTTCTCGTCAAGCGTGTTATTGCCACGGCCGGCCAGACGGTCGACCTTCGGGACGGCAAGGTGGTCGTTGACGGCCAGGCGCTCGACGAGGACTACACGACCGGCATGAGCTGGCCGCTTTCGGTCCAGGCTCCCGGCGCTCAGGTAAGCTATCCCTACACCGTTCCCGACGGGTGCGTGTGGGTGATGGGCGACAACCGCGAAAACTCTGCCGACTCACGTTACTTTGGTCCCGTCGATCGCTCTGATTTGATCGCCGTGGCGCTTGTGCGCTACTGGCCGCTCAACCGCATCGGCGCTATCGACTAAAAACCGCTATAGTACAGTACCTAACCGTGTAATCGTTTCGACGAGGGGATATTAGAGGCATGAACGCTTCATCGCTTTCCTTCCAAGACATCATCCTGCGTCTCCAGCAGTACTGGGGCGAGCAGGGCTGCGTCATTATGCAGCCCTATGACTCTGAGGTCGGTGCCGGTACCTTCCACACCGCGACCACGCTGCGCTCGCTCGGTCCCGCCGAGTGGCGCACCTGCTACGCTCAGCCTTGCCGCCGTCCCGCCGACGGCCGCTACGGCGAGAACCCCAACCGCATGCAGCACTACTATCAGTTCCAGGTGCTCATCAAGCCGTCGCCGGTCAACGCCCAGGAGCTCTACCTGGGTTCGCTGGCTGCCATTGGCCTGGACCCCAACGACCATGACGTCCGTTTTGTCGAGGACGACTGGGAGAGCCCGACCCTGGGCGCCTGGGGCCTTGGCTGGGAGGTCTGGCTCAACGGCATGGAGGTCACGCAGTTCACGTACTTCCAGCAGGTGGGCGGCATCGAGGTCGACCCCGTGCCCGTCGAGATCACCTACGGCCTGGAGCGCATCGCCATGTACGCCCAGGGCGTCAACTCCGTCTATGACTTGGTGTGGAGCTATCTGCCCGACGGCACGCCTATGACTTATGGCGACGTGTTCCTGGAGAACGAGCGTGAGTTTAGCGCCTACAACTTTGAGGTCGCCAACGTCGAGATGATGCGTCAGAAGTTTGACGACTACGAGGCCGAGTGTCACTCCTGTCTGGAGCGCAAGCTGCCGCTGCCGGCGTACGACTGCGTCATGAAGTGCAGCCATGCCTTCAACCTGCTCGATGCCCGTGGCGCGCTGTCCGCGGTCGAGCGTGCCAACTACATCCTGCGCGTCCGCGCCGTCGCCAAGGCGTGCTGCGAGGCCTATATGGCCGAGGTCGCCGGAGTCAACGAGAATGCCGACCAGGAAGGCGAGGTGGCGTAAGCCATGGCAGACGCTAAGGATTTCCTGTTTGAGATCGGTACGGAGGAAATGCCCTCCGCACCGCTGAACAATGCCGTCAAGCAGCTTGGCACCATGATCGCCAAGGGTCTCGACGAGGCCGGTCTGGCCCATGGCGAGGTCCGCGTGATCTCGAGCCCGCGTCGCCTGGCTGCGCTCGTGGCCAACGTCGCCACCGCGACCGATGAGGTCCATGAGGTCAAGCGCGGCCCTGCGGCAAACATTGCCTTTGATGCCGACGGCAATGCCACCAAGGCCGCCCAGGGGTTTGCCCGCAAGTGCGGTGTGGCTGCCGAGGACCTGGTCCGTCGCGAGGACACCGACGGTCGTGAGTACGTCTTTGCCGAGAAGAACATTCCTTCCGCCCCGGCCACCCCGATCCTGACGGCCCTGTGCGAGAAGACTATCGCTGGCCTGCAGTGGCCCAACTATCGCAGCCAGCGTTGGGGCCACGAGCACGCTACGTTTGTTCGTCCGGTCCGTTGGATCTGCTGCCTTCTGGGCGAAGACGTCGTGCCCGTGTCGTTTGCCGATGTGACGAGTGGCAACACCACGCGTGGTCATCGCGTACTTGGCCCCGGTGACCATGTGGTCGCCAGCCCCGCCGTCTACGAGCAGGTGCTCGAGGACGCCGGTGTGCTCTCTGCCGAGCGTCGTCGTGAGGCTATCCTTGCCGGTATCGCCGAGGTCGAGGCTGCTCGCCCCGGCTGCCACGTCGATACGCCCAAGAAGGTCTTTGAGGAGGTCATCAACCTCTGCGAGTGGCCGACGGTGCTCGTCGGTACCTTCGATGAGGAGTTCCTCAAGGTCCCGCATGAGATTATCTGCGAGTCCATGCTCACCAACCAGCGCTACTTCCCGATCTATGACGGCGAGGGCAAGCTTACGCGTGAGTTCGTGGTCGTCTCCAACAGCAAGCCCGAGAACGCCGAGCGCGTGATCGACGGCAACGAGCGCGTCGTGCGCGCCCGTCTGGACGACGCCAAGTTCTTCTACGAGGAGGACCTGAAGATCTCCCTCGACGAGTTCCGCGAGCGTCTGGCCAAGGTCGCCTTCCAGGAGAAGCTCGGTAGCGTGCTCGCCAAGTCCGAGCGCATTGAGCAGCTCGCGCTCGCCATCGCTCGCGAGGCCCATCTGGGCGCCCACCTTGCCGCCGATGCCGCTCGCGCCGCTCACCTGTGCAAGGCCGACCTGGTATCCAACGCCGTCGTCGAGTTCACGAGCCAGCAGGGCGTGATGGGCAGTTACTACGCTATCGCGATGGGGGAGAACGACGAGGTCGCCCACGCCATCCGCGATCACTATCGTCCCCGCTTTGCAGGCGATGAGCTGCCCGAGGGCACCGCTGGCTGCATCGTGGCCTGTGCCGACAAGCTCGATACCATCGCCGGTATCTTTGCCATCGGCGAGCCTCCGACCGGCTCTTCGGACCCGTACGCGCTGCGTCGCGCCGCTATCGGCATTATCAACATCCTGCGCGATCGTCTGCCGATCGACCCCACGTCGCTGATCGACTTTGCCCTTGAGCTCTATAGCGAGCAAGGCATTGAGTTCGACGCCGCCGAGGTCGCCCAACAGGTCCGTGACTTCTTCCATGGCCGCCTGGTGAGCATGGCCCGCGACGAGAAGATTCCTGCCGATACCGTCGCCGCCGTCTCTGCGGTGCACATCATCGCCCCGTCGGTCTTCTTCGCCCGCTGCGCCGCCCTCGACGAAGCCCGCAAGAACGATGCCGAGACCTTCGACAACCTGGCTACCGCCTATGCCCGCGCCGCGCACATCTCCAAGCCCGAGCTGGGTGCGGAGTACGACCGCAGCCTGATGGGCGAGGTCGAGCTCGCGCTCGCCGACGCCTCCGAGGCTGCTCAGATCGCCGTCGATGCTGCTCTCGCCGCCGAGGATTACCCGGCCGCATTTGCCGCCCTTGCAGCTCTGCGCGCCCCCATCGACCGCTTCTTCGACGAGGTTATGGTCATGGACAAGGACGAGCAGCTCCGCGATAATCGCCTTAAGCTGCTCAACCGCTTTGAGGCCGTTTTCTCCGGCATCGCAAACATCGGTGAGCTTGCTCGCAAAAAGTAAGCTAGCCTGCGCATAAGCGCAAAAGGAGCCCCGCATGGATTGCCCGGTCACCGCTCGTCCCACCGTTATCGTTATCTCCGACTCGCTCGGTGATACCGCTTGTGAGGTGGTGCTTGCGGCGTCCGGGCAATTTGATGAAGGGGCTTTTCGTCTCTTGCGCCTGCCCAAGGTGAACTCTGTGGAGCAGGTCAAGTCGTTTGTGGGCCAGCGCGTTGATGCAGACCATCGCGATATTGCCGTGTTCCACACCATTGTCGATCCGGCGCTTCGCGCCCGCGTGCTCGATTACCTGGGTATGCTGCATATCCGCTCGGTCGACTTGATCGGCCCGACACTTGCCGTGTTGTCGTCGCTCATCGGTGTGCCGCCCAAGGGCGTTGCGGGCGTTATTCACAAGACCGATGACCGTTATTTCCATCGTATCGAGGCCATGGAGTATTTCGTTGAGCACGACGACGGGCGCGGTTGCGACGATCTGTCGGGTGCCGATATCGTGCTGCTGGGTGTGTCGCGTACGTCCAAGACGCCGCTGTCGATGTATTTGGCCTATCAGGGTTACAAGGTTGCCAATGTTCCTTTGGCCCATGGCTTGGAGCCGCCGAAGTCAATTTACGAGGTCGACCCGATGCGGTTGTTCGGACTGATTTCCACTGTCGATGTGATCTCCGGGATTCGCGATAGCCGCTTGGGCGATGACTACGCCCGCGCCGTCGCAGGCTCCTATGCCGAGCCCGAGAGCGTTCGCAGCGAGCTCGAGGAAGCCCGTGCCCTTATGAAGCGCCTGGGCTGTTTTGTGGTGCGCACCGACGGCAAGGCGATCGAGGAGAGCGCCTCCGAGATCATTAGTCACTTGGAGGAAATCCAAGAAGCCCGTGCCTGTCGCGCCGTCCGCCGAGCCCAGCAAAGCTAGCTCTTTGGGGTAGCTAAAAATGCACCGTCTTAAAAAGACTACCTATAAATAATGCACGATAATGATAAAGCGATTTAGCAAAGAACTTGCATTTGACCTGCAAGTTTCTTGCGTTGGTATCTTCATAAGGTAGCCACCTTTACCTACCGTTTACCGCTACATTTACCTCGTTTACCAAACCCCGCACCCTCTTCTCATGTCAGCGTGAAACCCGCCGTATAGTTCCCTCACGGCCCGCATCCGGCGGGTTGATTCGTCACCACGGTCGTGCGCGAGAGCGTATGGAAGGGGAAGTATCGTGAGCGATTGCAAGAGGGTTTACCGTTTTGGAACCGACGCCCAGGGCACCTGCGTCACTGAGGGCGACAAGTCCATGAACTTCGTGCTTGGCGGCAAGGGCGCAAACCTAGCCGAGATGAGCCGCATCGGCCTGCCGGTTCCCGGTGGCTTTACCATTACCTGCCAGACCTGTGTCGAGTACTCCGGTGCCGGCAACGTCTGGCCCGAAGGTGCACTCGATGAGATCGTTGCTGCCGAGGCCGACCTCGAGGCCCGCTGCGGCAAGAAGCTCGGCGACGCCTCCGATCCGCTGCTCGTATCGGTGCGCTCGGGCGCTCCGTTCTCCATGCCCGGCATGATGGACACGGTCCTCAACTTGGGCCTCAACGACGACTCCGTTCAGGGCCTCATCGCCCAGACGCAAAACCCGCGCTTTGCCTGGGACAGCTACCGCCGCTTTATCCAGATGTTCTCCAACGTCGTTATGGGCGTCGATTCCGACCTGTTCGAGAACGCCCTGACCCAGGCCCGCCTGGTTGCCGGTGTTCGCGTCGATTCCGAGCTTTCAGCCGAGGACCTGCAGGAGCTCGTCGAGACTTTCAAGGGCATTTACTCAGACAACGTTGAGGCCGCTCTGTACCCCGAGCTCGAGGTCGCGGACGGCAAGCCCGTCTTCCCGCGCGATCCGGAGCTCCAGCTGCGCCTTGCCATTCAGGCCGTCTTTGGCAGCTGGATGAACGAGCGTGCCCGCATCTACCGCAAGCAGCATGGCATTTCCGACGATCTCGGCACCGCCGTCAACGTGCAGGCCATGGTCTTTGGCAACAAGGGCGATACCTCTGCGACCGGCGTCGCCTTTACGCGCAACCCGGCCGACGGCACCAAGGAGTTCTACGGTGACTTTTTGGTTAACGCCCAGGGTGAGGACGTTGTCGCCGGCATCCGCAACACCGAGCCCATTGCCGACCTCAAGGCCACCCCGGGCCTCGAGTCTGCAGGTGAGGAGCTCGAGCGCGTGTTCCTGACGCTCGAGGACCATTACCGCGATATGTGCGATATCGAGTTCACCATCGAGCAGGGCAAGCTCTGGATGCTCCAGACCCGCGTGGGCAAGCGCACTGCCACCGCCGCCCTGCGCATTGCCATCGAAATGGTCGAGGAGGGTCTGATCACCCGCGAGGAGGCTGTGGGCCGAATCGATCCCGCGCAGCTCGACCAGCTCCTGCACCCGCAGTTCGACTCCTCCAAGAAGTACGAGCCGCTCGCATGCGGCCTTAACGCCAGTCCCGGTGCCGCCGTGGGCGAGGTCGTGTTCTCGAGCGATGACGCCGTCGCGCGTTCTGCCGAGGGCCATAAGGTCATTCTGGTCCGCTGGGAGACCAACCCCGACGACCTGAAGGGTATGGTCGCCGCCGAGGGTATCCTGACCAGCCACGGTGGCAAGACGAGCCATGCCGCCGTTATCGCTCGCGGTATGGGCACGCCCTGCGTCTGCGGCGTCGAGCGCTTCCACATCGACGCCGCCGAGAAGGTCGTGCGCATCGAGGGCAGCGACCGCGTGCTACATGAGGGCGATGTCATCTCCATCGACGGCACCCAGGGTATCGTCGTCGACGGCGCCGTTGATCTGGTTTCGGCCGAGCTCACCGGCGACCTGGACACCATCCTGTCCTGGGCCGACGAGATTCGTCTGGACGAGACCGGCGGCCACGCCAACCATGTGCGCGTCAACGCCGACAACCCCGAGGATGCCGCGCTCGCCCTCGAGTTTGGCGCCGAGGCTATCGGCCTGTGCCGCACCGAGCACATGTTCCTGGGCGACCGCAAAAACATCATCCAGAGCTTCATCCTGTCCGATGATGAGGCCGTGAAGCAGCAGGCCCTGGCTGACCTACTCAAGGTTCAGACTGAGGACTTCCTGGCGATGTTCAAGACCATGTCCGGTCGCGATGTGGTCGTCCGCCTGCTCGATCCGCCGCTGCATGAGTTCCTGGATAATCCTCGCGAGCTCGAGGTCGCCATCACCAAGAAGGAAGCCGCTGGCGCCAGCGAGGAAGAGCTTGCCGTCCTACGTGCCCGACTGCGTCGTATCGACGGCATGGTCGAGTCGAACCCCATGCTCGGCTTGCGCGGCGTGCGCCTGTCCGTTGTCTTTGGCGACCTGCCACTCATGCAAGTTCGCGCTGTCGCCACGGCAGCCGCCCGCCTTATTAAGGAGGGCGTCGATCCGCGTCCCGAGATCATGGTTCCGCTTGTCTCCATTACGGCGGAGCATGTCCAGACCCGCGAGGTCATCGAGCGCGTGATCGCCGAGGTTTCTGCCGAGGAGGGCGTCGAGCTCAATATTCCCGTGGGCACGATGCTCGAGCTGCCGCGCGCCTGTATGGTCGCCGACGAGATCGCTCAGCACGCCGACTTCTTCTGCTTTGGCACCAACGACCTTACGCAGACGACCTTCGGCTTCTCTCGCGACGACGCCGAGGCCAAGTTCATCCCCCTGTACATGCACAAGAAGATCTTGAAGGACAACCCCTTCGAGACCATCGACTCGGCGGTACTCGAGCTGGTGCGCATGGCCGTTGAGAAGGGTCGCACCACCAACCCCGACATGCACTTTGGCGTGTGCGGCGAGCACGGCGGCGACCCCAAATCCATTAAGGACCTGTTCAACGTGGCCGACGTGGACTATGTGTCCTGTTCGCCCTATCGCGTACCCCTCGCACGTCTTACGGCCGCGCAGGCCAAGCTCGAGGCGAAGCGCTCCGCCTAACGTTTTGGGTTTAGACGCCTAGCGTAGCCCCTTCATGCCGCCCGTCTCATTCGCGAGGCGGGCGGTTATCATGTGCGGGTTTTGTCTTTTTGTCTGCGTAAAAAATTGTTCTTGCAGCAGAAACCCGCGCGTGTATACTCGAATACGTTTGTTCAACTACGTGCCGGCCAAGGTGGTACGGCACCTCTAGAAGAGTAAGGAATTGCACATGGATTACATCCGCGCAATCGAGCGTCAGCAGATCCGCGAGGACATCCCGCAGGTCCGCGTTGCCGACAACGTCAAGGTTCACTACCGCATTAAGGAAGGCGACCGCGAGCGCATCCAGGTTTTCCAGGGCGACGTCATCCGCATGGCCGGCGCCGGTGCCCGCGAGACCTTCACCGTCCGCAAGATTTCCTTCGGTGTCGGTGTTGAGCGTACCTTCCCGCTTCACAGCCCCAAGATCGCCAAGCTCGAGGTCGTCCGTCATGGTCGCGTCCGTCGCGCCAAGCTGTACTACCTCCGCGACAAGGTGGGCAAGGCTGCTCGCATCCCCGAGAAGCGCTAAGAAGATCGCAGCGTCTGTCCACTCGTTTGGACACAAGGGTCACCTTCGGGTGGCCCTTCTTTTTATCTGATTTGCATGCAAGGAGGGCATGGTATGGCCAATATGACGAGCTCGGTTTCGGCATCGCAGGTTGCCGGCGAGCTGGCGAGCGCCACGTTCGAGGAGATTCCCGCCCTCGTGGAGCATTATCGCGAGGATCCGCGCCAGCAGGTGATTAAGGCTTGCGAACGAGCGCTTAAGCGCCATGCCAAGGAACTTTCCGAGCGCGAGCGCGTCAACGACATGTATGAGCTTATGCATGAGCTCGGCGGTGATGGCGTGGTCGTGGGCGTCGACGAGGTGGGCCGTGGCTCGGTAGCGGGTCCCTTGACCGTGTGTGCCGTGTGTCTTCCGATGGAGCCTCGCATCTGGGGCATCAACGATTCCAAAAAGCTCACGCCGGCGCGCCGTGAGCTGCTCTCGGTGAAGATTGCCGAGGTGGCGACGGCCATCGGTTTTTGCCATATCGCTCCTGCGGATATCGATGAGATGGGCATGGCCCGCGCCATTCGCGCCGCTGTCGCGGGTGCGGTGGCAGATACGGGGCTCGAGCCCGATTGCGTGCTTATGGACGGCAACCCCCTGGGTGCCGTTCCCAACGAACGTGACGTGGTGAAGGGCGATGCCAAGATCGCCTGTATCGCTGCGGCATCCATCATGGCCAAGGTCACGCGTGACGAGATGATGGTCGAGTACGACGCCGAGTATCCCGAGTACCATCTGGCCGAGTCGAAGGGCTATGCGAGCCCCGATCACATCGAGGCCATTCGCAAACACGGTCTTTCTCCTCTGCACCGTGTGAGCTTTTGCGGAAACTTTCTGCAGACTGAGCGCCTTTTTTAGGCCAATTGTGGAGACAGGGACCTGAAGGGTTCCATAAACTTGCTGGTAGGGGCCGTGTGCAACGTGATTGTTGCGTACGGCCCGTTTTTTGTCGGCATTTGGTCAGCTTTTGGTCTGCTTCCGGTACTTACCCGCATGAAACCTGCCCTCATTATCGAGGCAATGCAGAGAGCGGGAAAGGAGACCCCATGTGTGCCGCAGGCAAACTGAGTAAGACGCAGCAGCTCAAGGAGCGTTGGGAAGAGGGGGAGCTCGATTGCGGGTCGATCACGCCTGAGTTTATCAAGGGGCTCAGTCCTCGCGAGCTCGGTATGCTGGGCGAGCTCATCGCGATTGACTACTTTAACGAGCGCGGCTATGCATTGCTGGAACAAGGCTATCGATGCTCGGAGGGCGAGGCCGACCTGGTGCTGCTCGACGAGCTTGATGATGTGGTGGTGATGGCCGAGGTCAAGACCAGGCGTGTTGCGCTGGATTGTGACACGCGGGTGTTTCCCGAGGAGGCGGTGAATGCCCAAAAGCAGCGGCGCTACCGTCGCATCGCGAGCTGCTACCTCATGGAGCATTATCCGCTCAAGGCGATTCGCTTCGATGCCGTGGGCGTCACCATTCGCGGCGGGCATATCGCCGAGATCGAGCACCAGTACAACGCGTTCGATTGGCAGGTGTCGTGATGGCGTTCGAAACCTTTGCCGTTCACGCAGCCTGTATTCGCGGCGTCGAGGCGATTCCCGTCACGGTCGAGGTGTCGCTTGCTGGCGGCATCCCGGGCATCCAGATGCTCGGCATCCCGAGTATGGAGGTCATGGAGTCGCGCGGGCGCATTCGCTGCGCGATGCGCTCTGCCGGATTCGAGATCCCGCGCTCGGGCATTACGGTCAATCTGGCGCCGGGTGATATCCGAAAGACCGGTAGCGGCTTTGACCTACCGATAGCCATTGCAGTGCTTGCGGCCGACGGGCAGATTCCCCGCGACAATCTCGACCGCTGCCTCATTGCCGGCGAGCTCGGCCTGGATGGCACGGTGCTTCCCGTCAAGGGCGAGGTGGCGTTTCAGTTGCTGGCTCGCGACATGGGGCTGTCTTTTATCGCCGGCAGGTCCGACCAGCATGTTCCGCTGGCGGGGGTCGACTGCGGTTTTATCGACCATCTGTCGCAGCTTGCTCACGGTATGGGCGAGGCGGCTCGGCACTATCTTGATTCTGAAGTGCTCGAGGCCACCTTTGAGCCCGAGCTCGATTATGCCGATGTGTTGGGGCAGGAGGTCGCCAAGCGTGGCATGGCGCTTGCGGCGGCAGGGGAGTTGGGCCTGCTCATGATCGGGTCTCCGGGATCGGGCAAGACCATGCTTGCGCGCCGCATGACGGGTATCTTGCCCGAGCTTTCCGTCGAGGATCAGCAGGAGGCGCTGTGCATTCATTCGGTCTTGGGGGAGAACATCGATGGCCTGCTTGCGGGACATCGGCCGTTTCGAAGCCCCCATCACAGCATTTCGACAGCGGGTCTTATTGGTGGAGGGCGCCCGGTGCATCCGGGCGAGATCAGCCTTGCCCATGGCGGCGTGCTCTTTTTGGACGAGCTTGCCGAGTTTCCCACCGGTGTGCTGCAGACGCTCAGGCAGCCTATCGAGCGAGGCTACGTGAGGATCGTGCGCGTCGACGGGGCCTTTACGTTTCCCTCGCGCTTTCAGCTGCTTGCGGCGAGCAATCCCTGCCCCTGCGGCTTTTTGGGCGATCGCGAGGTTCCTTGTCGTTGCTCGGCATCGATGGTCGAGCGCTATCGGTCCAAGCTGCGCGGCCCCTTGGCCGACCGCATCGACCTGATGATCGACGTGACTCGCCCCGATCCGCAGGTGATTATCGAGGGCGCCGAGGGCATGTCGTCGGCCGAGCTTCGCGACTACGTTGTCCGCGGTAGGGCTTTTCGTGCCTGGCGCGAGTCCCGTATGGACGATGCAGATGCCGAGGCCGAGGATGCCGAGGCCCGCTCTATCGATGGTGTTGTATCGGCTTTTGCGCTCGATCAGGCGGCGGAAACGTGCGTACTTGGCCTGTCGAAGCGCACGCATCTCACGGGGCGCGGCATCGTGCGCCTGGTGCGCATCGCGCGCACGATCGCCGATGTCGCCGAAAGCGAGCAAGTAACGCAAGATCATGTACTCGAGGCCGCGATGTATCAGGGTAGGAGGGATCAGTGATGCCCGAGGAGACTTTTGAGCTGCATCCCGGTGATGCGTTGTATCCAGATACCGTTTTGGAGCTCTCTGATGTACCCCAGACGCTCTATGTGCGTGGCGACCCCGCCGCGCTGTCGACTCCCGCGCTTTCCATCATCGGCGCTCGCAAGGCCTCGCCGTACGGCCTTGCCGTGGCAGAGCTCGCCGCGAAAGTTGCGGTCGAGGCGGGGGTGACGGTGGTCTCGGGCGGCGCGGTCGGCTGCGACCAGGCCTCGGGTTGGGCCGCGGTCAACGCCGGAGGCAAGCACGTCGTGGTGTTGGGTACGGGCGCCGACGTGGTCTACCCGCGTTCGAGTGCGGGGCTCATCGCGCGCACGATCGATACGGGCGGCGCGGTCGTGTCCATCTCGCCGTGGGGTATGGGGCCGCGTAAGTTTGCCTTTCCGCGGCGTAACCGCGTGATCGCAGCGCTGTCGCAGGCGCTCTTTGTGTCGGAGGCTGGCATGCCATCTGGGACGTTTTCTACCGCCGAGACCGCCATGGACCTGGGGCGCGAGCTGCTTGCGGTACCGGGCTCCATTTTGTCACCCGAATCGCGCGGGACCAACTACCTCATTGCCAACGGTGCCTGCTGCATTATTGACGAGGAGTCCATCGAGATGGCCATCTCGCGAATCTACGGTACCCTGCGCTATTCGCGTCCCGATGCGCCCGGTATTGCAGATCTGGACCCCACGCAGCAGGCCGTGATGCATGCGCTCATCGCCTCGCCGCTGAAGGTCGACGACATCGCGGCTCTCGTCTCGCTCGATGCCGTCGGAGTGCTCAAGCTCCTGGGTTCGCTCGAGCTCGAAGGACTCATCGAGCGCATGATGGATGGAAGGTATGCGCCCTCCAAGTTTGCGCTTCACGCCCAGACGCCCTTCGGTCACAATGGAAAGCGTGTCAATTAGAAAGGTGTTTGCAGATGCTGTTTGATCAGGTGACGGTTATCGGTGGCGGTCTGGCGGGATCGGAATGTGCGATTCAGCTGGCAGATCGCGGGTTCGCCGTAAAACTGTGTGAGATGCGCCCACAGGTGAGCTCTCCTGCCCACCATACCGATCATCTGGCCGAGCTCGTCTGCTCCAATTCGTTTAAGTCGACCCGTCCCGATTCTGCCGCCGGCCTGCTGAAGGCCGAGCTCGAGCGCATGGGCTCGGTGCTGCTCGACTGCGCTCATCGCGCCGCTGTTCCCGCTGGCGGCGCCCTGGCGGTCGACCGTGTTACATTCTCCGAGCTCGTCGAGGCCGAGGTTGCCGCCCGCCCCAATATCGAGGTCGTCCACGGCGAGGTCACCCAGATTCCCGAGGGTCATGTGGTTATCGCCGCGGGCCCCTTGTGCTCGCCGGCATTGAGCGAGGAGGTCATGAAGCTTGTCGGTGGTGACGCCCTGGCGTTCTTTGACGCGGCTGCGCCGATTGTCGATGCCTCGACGCTCGATATGGACGTGCTGTTCTCGCAGTCGCGCTACGAGGAGCAGGGGAGTGGCGACTATCTCAATGCCCCGCTCAACAAGGAAGAGTACGAGGCCTTTATCGAGGCGCTCACCACGGCCGATCGCGTGGTGCTCAAGGATTTTGAGGGCGGGGACCTGTTCCAGGCCTGCCAGCCTGCCGAGGAGGTTGCGCGCACGGGCAAGGATGCCATCCGCTTTGGTGCCATGAAGCCCGTCGGGCTCACCGACCCGCGCACCGGTCGCCGTCCCTGGGCGGCAATTCAGCTGCGCGCCGAAAACAAGGCGAAGACCGCCTATAACCTGGTTGGCTTCCAGACCAACCTGACCTTCGGCGAACAGAAGCGCGTCTTCCATATGGTTCCCGGCCTGGAGAACGCCGAGTTCTTCCGCTACGGCGTCATGCACCGCAACACCTTTGTTGATGCGCCGCACGTGCTCGATGGCACCTTTGCCGTGCCCGGCACGAGCGTGCGCCTTGCCGGCCAGATTACCGGTACCGAGGGGTACATGGAGGCCGTGGCGACGGGTCTGCTCGCCGCGCTCAACACCTATGCCGAGGCTATCGGTGCCGCGGGCGTCGAGCTGCCGCGCGTGGGCGCCCTGGGCGCGCTTGTGGGGTATGCGACTGATCCGGCCACGGTGGGCTACCAGCCCATGCATGTCAACTTTGGCCTCGTGCCGCCGCTCGAGGACGGTAAGCGTCGCAGCAAGCGCGATCGTTACCAGGCCTATGCTGATCGCGCTCTCAAGGCCCTTGATGCCTATCTGGAAACGCGCTCCGATCTGTTTGGAGGCGAGAGGTCATAACTTTTGACCTGTACGATGCCGTCGACTCGTTTATCGCTTATATCGCACGTGTCGAAGGACTCGCTCCCAATACGGTAACCGCCTACGCCTCGCGGCTCGAGCGCTTCGTCGCGTGGTGCGACCGCGAGGACATCGACGCTCGCGCCGCCGACGTGCGGACCGTTCGCTCCTATTTGGCCGAGCTGTCGCGTGGCCAGGTGGCGGCTCGGACCCTTGCGGCGCATCTGTCTGCCATTCGCTCGCTCTATCGGTGGATGGCTGCCGAGGGAATCGTTGAGGGCGATGTGGTCTCGGCGATATCCTCGCCCAAACTGCCGCGTGATCTTCCCGGTGTGCTGACGACCCGGCAAGTCGAGTCGTTGCTCAAGAGCCCTGATACCTCGACGCCTGCAGGGCTGCGCGATGCGGCGATGCTCGAGCTTCTCTATGCCTCTGGCGCGCGAATCTCGGAGCTCGCGGCGCTCAACGTGGAGTCTATTGGTTGGTCCGAGCGAACGCTGCGACTTTGGGGCAAGGGGAGCAAGGAGCGTATCGTGCCCCTGTATCGGCGCGCTCTCGAGGCTACCCGCCGCTATATTGAGGGAGGGAGGCCACAGCTCCTTGCGCAGGCAAAGCGCGGCGACGATGCGAACGGCGTTCATCCGCTTTTTATCTCGGCGCGCGGAAACCGCATGAGTGCCGCCATGCTCAGGAGACGGTTCCACATGCTTGCGGCACTTGCCGGCATTCCTGCTGACATCACCCCGCATGCGATGCGCCATACCTTTGCGACCGATCTGCTCGAGGGTGGCGCGGATCTGCGCTCGGTTCAGGAGCTGCTGGGGCATGCGAGCTTGTCCACGACGCAGATTTATACGCATCTCACGCCCGACCGACTCAAGCGCGCCGTGAGTCAGGCCCACCCCCGCGGCGAGTAGGAGAAGGGCCCCGCGCCGAACCGAGGTGTGTGGTTTTGATTGCGGGTTGGCAGGAAGAGGTAATCCTGCTATCATTCATCGGGTTGCTTCACGGCAACAGGTTTTTATCACGCACGCGCGGCTACTTCATACCGTGGTGCCCGGGCTTTGGTAGCACATGTCCGGGTTGGTTTTGGAGGATGACCCCGCGCGGAGGCAAACCACAGGAGGTTTAACATGGCTACCAAGATTAATATCCGCACCCTGCTCGAGGCCGGCTGCCACTTCGGTCACCAGACCCGTCGCTGGAACCCCAAGATGAAGCCGTTCATCTTCGGTGAGCGCAACGGCATCTACATCCTCGACCTCAAGCAGACCATCCTTGACGCTGACCAGGCCTACACCTTCGTCAAGAACGTCGCCAAGGGCGGCAACGTGCTGTTCGTCGGCACCAAGAAGCAGGCTCAGGAGGCCGTCAAGAACGCCGCTGAGCGCGCCAACATGCCCTACATCAACCAGCGTTGGCTCGGCGGCATGCTGACCAACTTCGTCACCATCCGCTCCCGCATCAACCGCATGGAGGAGCTCGAGGCCATGGTCGAGGACGGCCGCATGGCAGTGCTGCCCAAGAAGGAGCAGGCTGTTCTGGGTAAGGAGCTCGCTAAGCTCCAGACCAACCTCGGTGGCGCCCGCGACATGAAGGGTCTGCCCCAGGCTCTCTTCGTCATCGACACCAAGCGCGAGGAGAACGCCATCAAGGAGGCCCAGCGCCTGAACATCCCCGTCGTCGCTCTGATCGACACCAACTCCGATCCCGACGAGGTCGAGTATGGCATCCCCTGCAACGATGACGCTATCTCCGCTGTCACCCTTATGTGCGAGCTCATGGCCGACGCCTGCCTCGCTGGCTCCGGCAAGGAGCAGGTCTCCGAGGCCGAGATGGCCGCTGAGCCCAAGGCCGAGTAAATCAGTCCTATTTAAGTCTTTTTCATCTCTTTGAAAGGAACCACAATGGCCCAGATTACTGCCGCTATGGTCAAGCAGCTCCGCGAGATGACCGACTCCCCGATGATGGAGTGCAAGAAGGCTCTCGTCGAGGCTGACGGCGACATGGACGCCGCCGTCGACGTTCTGCGCAAGAACGGCCTCGCCAAGGCTGCCAAGAAGGCTGGCCGTGAGACCAACGAGGGCGCTGTCGCCGCGTTCGTCTCCGAGGATGGCAAGACCGGCGCTCTGCTCGAGCTCTCCTGCGAGACCGACTTCGTCGGCTCCAACGCCAAGTTCACCGGCTTTGCTTCCAAGGTCGCTGAGGTTGTCGCCACCACCGAGCCGGCTGACGTCGACGCTCTGCTCGAGAAGCCGATGGGCGAGGAGACCGTTTCCTCCGAGCTCACCGAGATGATTCACATCATGGGCGAGAACATGAAGATCTCTCGTTTCGCCGCCCGCAAGGCTGAGAACGGCGCTCTCGCTTCTTACATCCACATGGGTGGTAAGATCGGCGTCCTCGTCGAGTTCGCTTTCGAGAAGGCCGAGACCGCTCAGGCTGAGTCCTTCAAGACCTTTGCTCATGACGTCGCCCTTCAGGTTGCCGCCGTCGCCCCGATCTGCGCTACCCGCGATCAGGTTCCGGCCGAGACCGTCGAGCACGAGAAGCAGATCTACATGGCTCAGGCTGCCGAGTCCGGCAAGCCCGAGGCTATCCAGGAGAAGATGGCTGTTGGCCGTCTGGAGAAGTTCTACAAGCAGTCCGTGCTCACCGAGCAGGAGTTCATCAAGGACAGCTCCCTCACCATCAAGAAGTACGCTGAGCAGGTCTCCAAGGAGCTCGGTGACACCATTACCGTCGTTGCGTTCGACCGTCTGGTCCGTGGCGAGTAAATAAGCTCTTGTAGCTGGTAATGAGCAGGCTGTGGGTTTTACTCACAGCCTGCTTTTTCATGGCTCTTATCAGAGCCTTTGCTATCATATTGAGAGTCTAATTAAAGGAGGATCGCTTTGTCCGACATCCGATATAAACGCGTGCTTCTTAAGCTTTCCGGCGAAGCACTGATGGGCGACGGCCAATATGGCATCGACCCCAAGGTTACCGACCATCTTGCCAAGCAGGTCAAGGAGCTGCTCGCCGTTGGCCATGAGGTCGGCGTTGTTGTCGGCGGCGGTAATATTTTCCGCGGCATGGCCGGCGCTGCCGGTGGCATGGAACGCGCTCAGGCCGACTACATGGGCATGCTGGCAACCGTTATGAACGCGCTTGCCCTGCAGGATGCCTTTGAGCACAACGATGTTCCCTGCCGTGTGATGAGCGCTATCCAGATGAACGAGATCTGCGAGCCCTATATTCGCCGTCGCGCCATCAACCACCTTTCCAAGGGCAACGTCGTTATTTTTGCCGCCGGTTCGGGCAATCCGTACTTTACGACCGACACCGCCGCGGCTCTTCGTGCCTGCGAGATCGGTGCCGAGATTCTGATTAAGGCCACCAAGGTTGACGGCATCTACGACAAGGATCCCGTCAAGTGCGCCGATGCCGTCCGTTTTGACAAGATTACCTATCACGAGGTTCTCGTCCGCGGCCTGCAGGTTATGGATTCCACGGCTACGGCACTGTGTCAGGATAACCGTATGCCGATTTTGGTCCTCAACATCGATGGCGAGGACACCGTCAAGCGCGCGCTTTCGGGTGAGCCCGTCGGCACGCTCGTCTATCAGGAGGATTAAGCATGGCAGAGAACATCACCGCCCACATGGAAAAGTCGCTTGAGTCCCTCAAGCACAACTTCTCCAAGGTTCGCACGGGTCGCGCCAACGCTAACATTCTGTCCGACATTTCGGTCGATTACTACGGTGTTCCCACGCCGGTTACCCAGGTTGCCGCCGTTAAGACCCCCGAGGCTCACATGCTGCTCATCGAGCCCTGGGACAAGGCGCTCGTCAACGCAATCGTGAAGGCCATTAGCGCTTCCGATCTGGGCATTACTCCCAACTCTGACGGTACCGTCGTGCGTCTGCCGTTCCCGGCTCCCACCGAGGAGCGTCGTCGCGAGCTCGTCAAGGAGTGCCGCGAGTATGCCGAGCAGGCCAAGGTCTCAATCCGTAACATCCGTCGTGACTTTAACAACAAGCTCGAGCGCGACGAAGAGCTCACCGAGGATGATGTCCGTCGCGAGCAGGCCAAGGTCCAGAAGCATACCGATGAGTATGTTGCCAAGGTCGAGGAGCTTCTGAAGGAAAAAGAAGCCGAGGTCATGGAGATCTAAGGTGCAATACGACGAGAACAAACTGGTCGAGTACTTTGCCGACGCCCCTGCGGGCGTCGGTTTTTCCGACCTTGACCTCAATAAGATTCCGCATCATATCTCGTGCATCATGGACGGTAACGGTCGCTGGGCCACGGCGCGCGGTCTTGCCCGCACCGAGGGCCACAAGGCCGGTATCGTCTCCCTGCGCGAGATTATTACCGCATGCGTGCGCTTGGGCGTCGACGTCCTTTCGGCCTATGCGTTTTCCACCGAAAACTGGAACCGTCCGCAGCACGAGGTCAACGTTTTGATGCATTTGTTTGCCAAGACGTTTATCGATGAGTTGCCACTGCTTAAGCGCGAAAACGTGCGCGTTGTCTTTTTGGGCGATATTTCCGCACTGCCTAAGAAGACCCGCGATGTCTTTGAGCGAGGTCTTGCCGAGTGTGCCGACCACACCGGCATGACGCTGGCGCTTGCCGTCAACTACGGCGCCCGTGCCGAGATCACCCGTGCTGTCCGTCAGATCGCGCTTGATGCCGCCGCCGGCAAGATCGATCCTGCCACTATCGACGATGATATGGTTGCCTCGCACCTCTATACTGCTGGGCTGCCCGATCCTGAGCTTGTGATTCGCACCTCCGGCGAGCTTCGCCTTTCGAATTATCTGCTGTGGCAGGTTGCCTATTCCGAGTTTTATGTCACCGATACCTATTGGCCCGACTTTGATCGTTGGGGCCTTGTCGACGCCATTTTGGCCTACCAGGGCCGCGACCGCAGGTTTGGTGGACTGAGCAAGACCGAGGAGGCTTAATAGTGTCCGATCGTCCCAAGGCGTCTGCTCCCAAGGCGCCAACTCCCAAGGCACCTTCCGCCAAGAGCGGCGCGGCTGCGACTTCGTGGTTGGCCGGCTTTATTACCCGCGCCGCCGCAGGTATCGTCTACGCCGTCGTATTTATTCTCTGCCTGGTTTTGGGTATCGTTCCCACCGCCATCTTTGTCTCCGTCATGAGCGGCTTGTGCTGCTATGAGTTTTTCCGCATGACGAAGCTCGATGGCAAGGTGGCCAACGAGCGCCTGGGTATTGCTGCCGCCGTGCTCTTTCCGCTCTCGGCGCTGGGCGACTCGCTGCTGTTGAATGCCCTGCTTTTTGCTCTGATGCTTGCGGTGGGTATTTGGTATGTCTGGTCGGCGCGTACCCGCATATCCGATGTAGCTGTGACACTCATGGGTCCTATCTACACCGGTTTTATGTTGTCGGCCATCGTGCTGCTGCGCGATGCCGTGCCCGGTTTTGCCGGCGCCCTGCTTTCGGTGGGCGTTTGCGCGTCCCTCTGGGTCTCCGATTCGTTTGCCTACATCGTGGGCAGCCGTATCGGCAAGCACAAGATGGTCCCCAAGATCTCTCCCAAAAAGAGCTGGGAGGGCTTTGTCGGTGGCATCTTGGGTTCGGTTCTCATCTGGCTCATTTTGTGGGCGACGCATTTCTATAAGCTGAGCTTGCCCTATGCGCTGCTGTGCGGCGTGGTCGTGTCCATCTTGGGCGTTATCGGCGACCTCATCGAGTCGCGCATCAAGCGTGGCGTGGGCGTCAAGGATTCCGGCAACCTTATTCCGGGTCATGGCGGCATGCTCGACCGTAGCGACTCGCTTATTTTTGGTTGCATTACCGCGCAGCTACTTTTGATGATCGGAGGCGTGCTGTAATGTCATTCCAGACGACGTATGGCCCTGATGGACGCCTTCGCGTTGCCATCCTGGGTTGTACGGGCTCTATCGGAACGCAGGCACTCGATGTATGCCGTCAGCATGCCGATCGATTGCAGGTGACGGCGCTGTCCGTTAACTCCAGCACTTCGGAGCTCGTTGCGTTTGCCCGCGAATTCTCGGTTCCGGCCGTTGCCGTGGCCGACACCACCCACGGTGCGGACGCTGTACTGCAGGAGCTGCCCGAGGGCACCGAGCTCGGTGTTGGTGCGCAGGCGGTTTGTGAGCTTGCACGTCGCGATGACGTCGACTGTGTCCTTGTTGCCATTGTGGGCGCTGCTGGGCTCGAAGCGAGCCATGCGGCTCTGACCTCGAACAAGCGTCTTGCACTTGCTAACAAGGAGTCCCTCGTTGTCGGCGGTGACCTGCTGATGCCGTTGGCGCGGCCGGGTCAGCTCATTCCGGTCGACTCCGAGCACTCCGCCATCTACCAGTGCTATCTGGGGGAGAATCCGCGCGAGGCTCACTGCATTTGGCTCACTTGCTCGGGTGGTCCGTTCTTTGGTCGTACGCGCGACGAGCTCAATCGCGTGACACGCGCCGATGCGCTGGCACATCCCACGTGGGCCATGGGCGCTAAGATCACCATCGACTCCGCCACTCTTATGAACAAGGGCCTGGAGCGTATCGAGGCGATGCATCTGTTCGGTTGCGATCTCGACTTTATCAACGTGGTCGTTCAGCGCCAGTCAAAGATTCATTCGATGGTCGAGTTTGCCGACGGCTCCGTGATGGCGCATCTCGGTGCGTCCGACATGCGCATTCCCATCCAGTTTGCCTTTTCGTATCCCGAGCGCTGGGATACTCCGGCGCCGCGAATCGATTTTCGTGAGTTGGGGCAGCTTACCTTCGACGCGGCCGATATGGACACGTTCCGTTGCCTGGCGCTTGCCGAGCGTGCCGGCAAGACGGGCGGCACCATGCCTTGCGTGCTGAATGCCGCCAACGAAGTTGCTGTCGATGCCTTCCTACACGATGCCTGCACCTTTACCGATATCGACCGTATCGTGGAGTCGTGCATGGATGCACACGATACGCAGGCGGTCGCATCGTTTGGGCAGCTTCGCGATATCGATACGTGGGCTCGTGCCAAGGCCGCCGAGGTGCTTGCTGCAACCCGCTCCTCATCGTAAGGATTGCTTTTCGTTTTATGGATACTGTTCTGAGTGTTCTTTCCTCGGTCTTTTGGGGCCTTTTGATGCTATCCGTCCTTGTGTTTCTGCATGAGGGCGGCCACTTTTTGGCGGCCCGTGCGTGCGGCGTGCGCGTCACCGAGTTTTTCTTGGGCCTGCCGTGCCGTTTTGACATTCATCATACGTCGCGTCGCATCGGCACCAAGTTTGGCGTGACGCCGCTTCTGCTGGGTGGTTATGCCGCTATCTGCGGTATGGATCCGACCGATGTCTCGTGTGCCGACCGTGTGCTTGCGGCGATCTATCGTCATGGTCGTGTTTCGGTTGCAGACCTTTCCGTCGAGCTGGAGCTGTCCGAGGAGGATGTTCTCGAGGCTTGTGCCTTGCTTTTGGGCTGGGGCTCCATTGCGCCTTGGTACGAGGAAGGGGAGAAGCCTTCACCCAGTTACTATCCGGTTAGGTACCAGACGCTGCCGCGCGATGCTGCAGGATATACCACCTTTGACGGCCGCAAGTTCGATCGAGAGCATGCGACTGCCGAGGGCGATGTGTGGGAGCTGCCGGTCACTGCGTCGGAGTTTCTCGAGCAGGAGCGTTCGCATACCTATCTGGGCCAGGGTTTTCTCAAGCGCGCCTTTATGCTGCTCGCGGGCATTCTCGTCAATATTCTGACAGGCTTTTTGCTGCTTATGAGCATCTACTCTATCGCCGGCGTATCGGTGCCGGTCGATAGCAATGTGATCGGTCAGGTCGAAGAAGGCTCGATAGCCGCCAAGGCAGGCATCGAGGCCGGCGACACGATTCTTAGTGTCGATGGCGTGTCCTGCTCTTCCTGGATGGACGTGTACGATTCGATCGGAGCGGCCGCCGGCAAGGACGATATCGCCATTGAGTATCAGCACGACGGCAAGAATCTTTCGACCTCGGTCGCGCTCAAGGAGGGCGAGCGTTTGGGCGTTTATGCCTCTACACAGGTGGTCCATTTGGACCCCATTACATCGGCGCGCCTGTCGTTCTCCTATGTTCAGCAGACCGCTGAGGGCGTGATGCGTCTGCTGCAGCCGCAGCATACGATGGAGATACTCGATCAGTCCAGCTCGATTGTGGGCATCAGCGTCATGTCTTCTCAGGCGGCGGCAGCCGGCCCCGCGACGTTCTTGACGTTTGCCGCGCTCATCTCGTTCTCGCTGGGCTTTATGAACCTGCTGCCCATTCCGCCGCTCGACGGGGGAAAGCTGGTTATCGAGATTATCCAAAAGGTCGCCGGTCGCGAGCTGCCACTCAAGGTGCAGACAATCGTCAGCTATGTCGGTATCGTGCTCTTTGCACTGCTGTTTGTCTATATGCTTCGTTCCGACGTCCTTCGATTTATTTTGTAGGGGAGTGTTTGGATTGTCTTTGTCCCATCCTTTGCCGCGCGAGCTGACGCGCCCCGTGTTTGTGGGCGACGTGCAGATGGGTGGCGGCACTCCGGTGGTGGTTCAGTCCATGACCTGCACCGATACCGCCGACGCCCAGGCAACGCTTGCGCAAGTGCGTGCGCTTGCCCAGGCGGGTTGTGATGTTGTGCGCGTGAGTGTGCCCACCGAGGCCGCGCTCGAGGGTTTCCGCACCATCTGTGCCGAGTCTCCGGTGCCGATTGTCGCCGATATCCACTTTAACTATAAGCTCGCCATTGGTGCCGTTGAGGCCGGTGCTGCCAAGCTGCGCATCAATCCCGGCAATATCGGCGATTGGGCTAAGGTTGACGCGGTGATCGATGCTGCGGGCGCCGCGGGCTGTGCGATTCGCATCGGCGTGAACGCTGGCTCGCTCGAGCAGGATATCGCCGAGCGCGATGACCTGACGCAGCCCGAAAAGCTCGTGATGTCGAGCGAGCGTTTCGTCAAACATTTTGAGGATCGCGGTTTTACCAATATCGTGCTTTCCGCCAAGGCCCATAGCGTGACCACGACGCTCGACACCTATCGTGCGCTGTCGCGTGAAATCCCCCATGTTCCTCTTCATCTGGGCGTGACGGAGGCCGGAACCAAACTCCAGGGCACCATTAAGAGCTCTGTGGGCTTGGGTATTCTGCTTTCCGAGGGCATTGGCGACACCATGCGCGTCTCGCTTACGGCCGATCCGGTCGAGGAGCCGCCGGTCGCCTGGGGTATCTTGCAATCACTCGGTCTTCGCCGCCGTGGTCCCGAGATCGTTTCGTGCCCCACGTGCGCTCGCTGCCAGGTCAACCTCATTCCTATCGCCGAGGAGGTCACCGAGCGGCTTAAGAACTACTCCGCGCCGCTTTCGATCGCCGTTATGGGATGTGCGGTCAATGGCCCCGGCGAGGCCTCTGACGCCGACTTGGGTGTTGCCTGCGGACGAGGTCAGGGCCTGCTCTTTTCGCACGGCCAGATCATTGGTAAAGTAGCTGAGGACCAAATTGTCGACGCGCTTATGGCCGAGGTCGACAAGCTTATTGAGGAGAAATAAATGACTCGAGCAATGTATATGTCTAAGCTGTATGCTCCGACGCTCAAAGAGGATCCGGCCGACGCCGAGCTTGCGAGCCATCGACTGCTGCTTCGTGCCGGCATGATCCGCAAGGAGGCCGCCGGTCTCTATTCCTATCTGCCGCTCGCGTGGCGCTCGATTCGCAAGATCGAGAACATCGTGCGCGACGAGATGGATGCTGCCGGCGCCCAGGAGCTCATGATGCCCATCATGGTCGATGCCGAGCTGTGGCGTGAGTCCGGCCGTATCGATGCGTATGGCAAGGAGCTTGTGCGCTTTGATGACCGCCACGGGCGTGAGTTCGTGCTCGGACCCACGCACGAGGAGACCGTGACTGCCCTGGTGCGCAATGAGCTGCGTTCCTACAAGCAGCTGCCGGTGAATCTCTATCACATCCAGGACAAGTTCCGCGATGAGTTCCGTCCCCGCTTTGGTCTGATGCGCGGTCGCGAGTTCATCATGAAGGACGCCTACAGCTTCTCCGCCACGCAGGAGAGCCTGCAGGAGGAGTACGACAAGATGAAGCAGGCCTACGCCAACATCTGCGAGCGCTGCTACATCAAGGCTCTGCCCGTCGTCGCCGACTCCGGCGAAATCGGCGGCGACACCTCCGTCGAGTACATGGCGCTGGCCGACGCCGGCGAGGCTTCGCTCGTCTACTGCGACGATTGCGGCTTTGCTGCCGATGACGAGGCGGCAAGCACCAAGGTCGTTGTGACCGAGGGTCCCGGCGACGGCACGCTCACCAAGGTCGAGACTCCGGGTATGGGCACCATCGAGGCCGTTGCCAAGTTCTTTGGTTTCCCCGAGAACGGCACGCGCAAGTCCCTGGCTCTGATCGATGCCGAGGGCAAGCCGGTTGTGGCCATCGTTCCGGGCGATCACGAGCTCAACGACTGCAAGGCCGAGCACGTTTTTGGCAAGGGCTATCGCATGATGACCGATGAGGAGCTCCAGACCTACGGTCTGCATAAGGGCTTTATCGGACCGGTCAACCTACCCGAGGGCATTCGTCTGGTCTGCGACGAGAGCCTGCGCGAGTCCAAGCAGTGGGCCTGCGGTGCCAACGAGGTCGACTATCACTTTACCGGTGCCTGCCCCGAGCGCGACTTTACCGTCGACGAGTGGGCCGACCTAGTCACCGTCGTTGCCGGCGATCCCTGCCCGCACTGCGGCAAGCCGCTCTCTGCTGCCCGCGGCATCGAGGTCTCCCAGGTGTTCCAGCTGGGCACCAAGTATTCCGAGGCCATGGGTGCCACCTTTATGGACGAGGACGGCAAGGAGAAGCCGCTTATCATGGGCTGCTACGGCGTGGGCGTGTCCCGCTCGCTCGCTGCCGTCGTGGAGCAGCACAACGACGAGCACGGCATCGTCTGGCCGGTCTCCGTTGCCCCTTACGAGGTCGCGGTGATTCCGCTCGATCCCAAGAAGGAGGAGTGCGCTACCGTTTGCGATCAAATCGTCGAGGCTCTGTGCGCCGAGGGTATCGAGGTTGTCGTCGATGACCGTGACGAGCGTCCCGGCTTTAAGTTTGCCGACAACGACCTTATGGGCTTCCCGTATCAGGTGATTCTGGGCAAGCGCGGTCTTAAGAATGGCACCGTTGAGCTCAAGGACCGTGCTACGGGCGAGCGCGAGGACGTGGCGATCGATGAGGTCGTCGCCAAGGTTGCCGAGCTTGTGAAGGCAGCACGCCGTTAATCGAGCACGCTGCATTTGGTGCACTTACGAAGCGGCCCTGCGTCTCTCGAGGTAGAGATGCAGGGCCGCTTTTGCATAAAGGATCTTTATAGTTAAAAGGAAAACCCCACAGCCCATATGAGCTGCGGGGTTTCCCTTTGTGCCTCCGATGCGAAATGAATCGCTCAGATATTACTGATAATCGACGACGTCGATCCAGTTCTTCAGGAACTCATCGTTCACGTTGCGCTTACGAGCGAGCTCGGAAGCGGCGACGATGCTCGTCCACTGACGCACGACCTGCATGGGCATGTCGGCGCGGTCGCAGTAGAGCTCCAGGTAGGCCTCGGCCTGATCCTTGCTGTTGAGGGCAAAGAGCAGGTAAGTGGTGGCAACGTCGGCAGCAGGGGAGCCCTGGGTAGCGTGTGCCCAGTCGCACACATAGAGCTGGCCGTCGTCACCGACGATGACGTTGGAGGGGTTGAAGTCGCCGTGGCAGACCTTGAACTCCTTGGTCATACCGTCCAGACGCTCCTGAAGGTTGTAGCGCGTGGTGGCATTGAGCTGATCGAGGCTGTCGATCATGCGGGCGAACTTGTCGCGCTGACGGTTGAGCAGCGGGGAGGTGTAGCCGTGGATCTCGATCTGGAGGTCGACGAACATCTCGAGGTACTCACCAAAGCGCTGGGGCTCAGCAGTCATCTTCTCGGCAAGGGTGGTGCCCGGAACCTTCTCGGTCACGAGTGCCCAGCCGTTGGCGTTCTCGAGCTGAGAAACCTCGAGAGCCTTGGGGCTGCGGATGCCGCACTCATTGATGCGGGCAAGATTCAAAGCCTCGTTGAACACGTCGGAGACGGGCTTGGTCTCGTTAAAGACCTTGACGATCTTGTCGCCCAGGTCGTAAACGACCTTGTTGCCGCGACGGACGAGCTCGGTCTTGGAATCGGGGAGCAGCATGATTGCATCCTTTCAACGATGCGATAGAAGCAACGGCGGGGGCGTGCGTACACCCGTGCACCCCCGCCGCAAATAACCGTGCTAAAAACTAGCAGACGGCGTAGTCCTGGGGCTCGCGGCCGTAGTAGGCGTCCAGGTAGAGCTCCTTGATCTCGCTCATGAGCGGGTAGCGCGGGTTAGCGCCGGTGCACTGGTCGTTGAATGCCTGCTCGGTCATCTCGTCGAGGGTGTCGAGGAAGTACTGCTCGTCAACACCGTAGTCGGCGATGGTCTTCTTGACGCCGATGAAGTCCTTGAGCTCCTCGAGCTTCGTGATGAAGTTCTCGAAGACCTCCTTGTCATCCTTGCCCTCGATGCCGCAGTACTTGGCCATCTCGGCGTAGTTGTGCAGCGCGTTGGGGTAAGGATACTGGGAGAACGTGCCCATCTTGACGGGAGCCTCGGCGGCGTTGTAGCGCATAACGCGGGTCAGGATGACGGCGTTGGCGAGACCGTGGGGCAGGTGATGGAAAGCGCCGAGCTTGTGGGCCATAGAGTGGTTGAGGCCCAGGAAGGCGTTGGCGAAGGCCATACCGGCCATGCAGGAGGCGTTGTGCATCTCCTCGCGGGCATGCGGGTCCTTGGCGCCGTTCGTGAAGCTGGAGGGCAGGTTCTCGAAGACGAGCTTAGCAGCGCGCTCGGAGAGGCCCTTGGTGTAGTCGGAAGCCATGATGGAGACGTAGGACTCGATGGCGTGGGTCATGACGTCGATGCCGGAGGCAGCGGTCAGGCCGCGCGGGGCGGTCATGCAGTTGTCGGCGTCGACGATAGCCATGTTGGGGAGCAGCGCGTAGTCGGCGAGCGGCCACTTGATGCCGGTCTCCTTGTCGGTGATGATGGCGAACGGCGTGCACTCGGAGCCGGTACCCGAAGAGGTCGGGACGGCAACGAAGTAGGCCTTCTTGCCCATCTCGGGGAAGGTGAAGATACGCTTGCGGATGTCCATGAAGTCCATGGCCATGTCCTCAAACTTGCACTCGGGGTGCTCGTACATCATCCACATGATCTTGCCGGCGTCCATAGCGGAGCCACCGCCGACGGCGATGATGACGTCCGGCTCAAAGAGGGCCATCTGCTTGGCGCCGCGACGTGCGCACTGCAGCGACGGATCGGGCTCGACGTCATAGAAGCAGTCGTGGGCGATGCCCATCTCGTCGAGCTTGGCCTCGATGGCGCGGGTGTTGCCATTCTTGAAGAGGAACTGGTCGGTGACGATGAAGGCACGCTTCTTGCCCATGACGGTACCGAGCTCGTCGAGGGCGACGGGCGTGGAACCCTTCTTGAAGTAGACCTTCTCGGGAGCGCGGAACCACAGCATGTTCTCACGGCGCTCGGCCACAGTCTTAACGTTGATCAAGTGCTTCACCCCAACGTTCTCGGAGACGGAGTTGCCGCCCCAGGAGCCGCAGCCCAGGGTCAGAGACGGCTTCATGCCAAAGTTGTACAGGTCACCGATGCCGCCGTGCGAAGACGGGGTGTTGATGACGATGCGGCAGGCCTTCATGACGTGCTCGAACAGGCTGATCTTCTCGGCCTGGGCGGGGTGCACGTACAGAGAGGCGGTGTGGCCCGGGCCACCGGCGAGCACCAGGTGCTCGGCCTTGTCGACGGCCTCCTGGAAGTCCTTGGCGTGATACATGGCCAGGACCGGGGAGAGCTTTTCGTGGGAGAACTCCTCCTTGGCGGGGTCAGTGGAGGTGACCTCGGCGATCAGGATCTTGGTCTTGGCGGGAACCTCGATGCCGGCGAGCTCGGCGATCTTGGCGGCAGCCATGCCGGGGATGCGGTGATCGAGAGCGCCGTTCTTGAACATGGCGGCACGCAGGGCCTCCATCTCGGCACCCTGCTTGACGAAGTAGCAGCCGCGCTTCTGGAACTCGGCCTTGACCTGGTCATAGATGGTGTCGATGACGGTCACGGACTGCTCGGAAGCGCAGATCATGCCGTTGTCGAAGGTCTTGGAGTGGATGATGGAGTTGACGGCGAGCAGCACGTCGGCGGTGTCATCGATGACGACCGGGGTGTTACCGGCGCCAACGCCCAGGGCGGGCTTGCCCGAGGAGTAGGCGGCCTTGACCATGCCCGGGCCACCGGTGGCGAGGATGATGTCGACATCGCGCATGACCATGTTGGTCAGCTCGATGGAGGGGACATCGACCCAGCCGATGATGCCCTCGGGAGCGCCGGCCTTGACGGCGGCGTCAAGCACGAGCTTGGCGGCGGCGATGGTGCACTTGGCGGCAGCCGGGTGCGGGGAGATGATGATGGCGTTGCGGGTCTTCAGGCTGATCAGCGTCTTGAAGATCGCGGTGGAGGTGGGGTTGGTCGTCGGGATGACGGCGCCCACGATGCCGATGGGCTCGGCGATCTTGGTGATGCCGTAAGCCTCGTCACGCTCCAGGACACCACAGGTCTTGGTGTCCTTGTAAGCGTTGTAGATGTACTCTGCGGCGTAGTGGTTCTTGATGACCTTATCCTCAAGAACGCCGCGGCCGGTCTCCTCGATGGCCATCTTCGCCAACGGGATACGAGCCTTGTTGGCGGCCATGGCGGCCTCATAGAAGATCTTGTCGACCTGCTCCTGCGTGTACGTAGCAAAAAGCGCCTGGGCCTCTCGCATCTGAGCGAGCTTAGCCTCAAGCGCCTCTACGTTGTCCACAATTGCGGGAGTAGTGTTTTCCGGTGACTTTTTCACCATTTGTGTCTCCTTGCGATCGGAGATTTACCCTACGCCTTGCATGATAGCAAGAAATTATTCGGCGAACGGTCAGATTCCTCTAAAAGGCACACTAAAACGCTTCAATAAAATGAAACGTTTTAAGCAAACTAATTACCAGTGCATCGCCTCGTTCATTGGGGATCGACTTATATGAGCGCTTTCACTCATGTAAGTCTGTCCCAAATGAGTGCAAAAAGGCGCCCTCCGTTGGGGAGGACGCCTTTGGTAAGTTCTATGTGAACGCGAGGTCTTTGACCCGGAGAGTCCGAGGTACTTGTTGGTAAGACCTTATTTAGGAGCGCGCAACCTTGCCGGACTTGAGGCAGGTGGAGCAAACGTTCATCTTGCGACGGTGACCATCGACGACCACGTAGACGCGCTGGATGTTGGGGCGGAACTTACGGTTGGTGACGCGGTGAGAGTGGCTGATGGAGCGACCGGCAACGGGGTGCTTACCGCAAACTTCGCAAACTTTGGACATAACTGACCCTCCTTGGGCGACAAACGAACATGTCGCGTTAACAAACAAGCCTGAACTATAGCACAGAAGCAGTTCCCTGTGCGTAATCTACACAGAGATATTTCTCTTTTGGCGATAGTGCTCACGCCACGGCCCTGGACGTAGATCCGATTTGCGTGCAGCAGAGGGGATTATGCCAGCTCGTGCGTACGTTTTCAAGCTCGTCCCACAAATATATATAGGTTTATTGAGCATTGGGCTCCGTTTACGGATTGCCCTGTATTTATGCTCGCAATTAAGCTCGAGGTTGGCTACACTATCCCTTGACCATTAAAGGGGTACGAGATACCCACATGGAATTACATAGCTGCCAAAGAGCAGCCCTTCCTGTGGGTGTCTGGTCCGCTTTGAGCGGTCGGGCATCTATTTTTTTGACTGTGTCAGCAGTCAAGACATGTGAGGAAGGAGATCGATGGGCACGACTTCCCCCAAGGCGGTCATCATGGACGAGACCGCCGTCAATCGAGCGATGACCCGCATCGCGCACGAGATTCTCGAGCGCAACGAGGGCTGTGAAGACCTCGCTCTGGTCGGCATCGTCACGCGCGGCGACCTTCTGGCAAAGAAGCTCGCCGAGGAGATCAAGGAGATCGAGGGCGTCGACGTTCCGCTCGGCAGCCTCGACATCAGCTTCTACCGCGATGACTACGCTACCAATTTCGCTCCCGCGATCCACGCCACCAACATTCCCTTTAGCGTCGACGGCAAGCGCGTCGTGCTGGTGGACGACATCCTGTATACGGGCCGTACCATTCGCGCCGCTCTCGACGCCGTCATGGACCTGGGCCGTCCGAGCCGCATCGAGCTGGCAGTCCTCGTTGACCGCGGCCACCGCGAGCTCCCCATCTCGCCGGACTTTGTCGGCAAGAACGTTCCCTCGTCGCATGAGGAGAACGTGCACCTATATATGAAGGAAGTCGACGGCCACACCGCTGTCGAGATTAACGACGTCGCGCCGGGTTCCCACGTGGGCTCCGCGCCGCTGGGAGGTGAGTAGTACCGTGGCGTTCAACCATAAGCACCTGATCGACATTACCGAGTACTCCGAAGAGGACATCAAGCTCATCCTCGAGACCGCCAAGGCGTTCTCCGAGGTCAACGAGCGTGCGATCAAGAAGGTCCCCACGCTCAAGGGCAAGACCATCGTCAACATGTTCAACGAGCCCTCGACGCGCACCCGCAGCTCCTTCGAGCTCGCCGAGAAGCGTCTTTCGGCCGACAGCCTCAACTTTGGCGGCTCCTCGACCTCCACGGTCAAGGGCGAGAGCCTCGTCGACACCGTCGAGACCCTCAACGCCTATAAGATCGACTGCATCGTCGTGCGAGATAAGCACGCCGGTGCTCCCTACATCGTCACGCAGAACTCGCCCGCGAGCGTCATCTGCGCCGGTGACGGCAAGCACAACCATCCCACGCAGGCCCTGCTCGACCTGTACACCATCTGGGAGCACAAGGGCGACTTCCACGGTCTGAAGGTCGCTGTCGTCGGCGATATCGCGCACTCCCGTGTCTGCGGCTCGCTAATCCCCGCCCTTAAGATCATGGGCTGCGAGACCTACGCCGTCGCCCCCGGCACGCTGCTGCCGCCGGCGCCCGAGGTCCTGGGCTGCGACCACGTGACGAGCGACCTCGATTCCGTCCTGCCCGAGCTGGACGTCGTCTACATGCTGCGCGTGCAGCAGGAGCGCCTCGAGGGCGCCCCGTTCCCGACCATTCGTGAGTATCACAAGCTCTTCGGTCTGACCAAGGACCGCGAGAAGCTCATGAAGCCCGATGCGATCATCTGCCACCCGGGCCCCATCAACCGCGGCGTCGAGTTCGACTCCTATATGGCCGACCACCCGCAACGCTCCGTCATCCTGGAGCAGGTCTACGCCGGTATCTGCGTGCGTATGGCTATCCTGTATCTGCTGCTTGGAGGTGCCGATAATGGCCTTGCTTCTTAAGAATGCCCACGTCGTCGACCCGTCCGTCGAGCTTGACGGTGTCGTTGACGTCCTGATTGACGGCGATAAGATCGCCGAGGTCGGCGAGAATCTCGCCGTCGAGGGAGCCGAGGTCCGCGACCTTTCCGGCAAGTACCTCGTCCCCGGCCTGGTGGATATGCACGTTCACCTTCGTGAGCCCGGCTACGAGGTCAAAGAGGACATCGAGAGCGGCACCCGCGCTGCTGCCAAGGGCGGCTTTACCGGCGTGTGCGCCATGCCCAACACCGATCCCGTCACCGATAACGGCACCGTCGTGGAGTTCGTTAAGTCCCGTGCTGCCGAGGTCGGTCACTGCCGCGTCTATCCGTCGGGCGCCATGACCCGCGGTCTTAAGGGCGAGGCCATGTCCGAGATGGGTGATATGGTCGCCCACGGCGCCGTCGCCTTCACCGACGACGGTCGCGGCGTGCAGGGCGCGGGCATGCTCCGTCGCTGCATGGACTACGGCAAGATGTTCGGCAAGGTCTTTATGAGCCACTGCCAGGACGAGGACCTGGTCGGCCACGGCCAGATCAACGAGGGCAAGGTCTCGACCCGTCTGGCTCTCGAGGGCTGGCCGGCTGCCGGCGAGGAGCTCCAGATCGCCCGCGACATCGAGATCGCCAAGCTGACCGGTGCCAAGCTGCACATTCAGCACATCTCCACCGCCCATGGCCTGGAGATCGTGCGTGCCGGTAAGGCCGCTGGCGTTCAGGTTACCTGCGAGGCTACTCCGCACCACATGTTCCTGACCGAGAACGACCTGGACGAGACCTACAACACCTCGCTCAAGGTCAACCCGCCGCTGCGCACCGACGAGGACGCCGAGGCCATCCGTCAGGGCGTCATCGACGGCACCGTCGACGCTATCGTCACCGATCACGCTCCCCACACCCCGTGGGAGAAGGCGCGCGAGTTCGAGCTTGCGCCCTTTGGCATGATCGGCCTCGAGACCTCGCTGTCGCTCGTACTCACCGAGCTGGTCAACACGGGCAAGATGAGTATGGGCCGCATGGTCGAGCTCATGGCCATCAAGCCGCGTGAGATCCTGGGCCTCGACCAGGTTCAGGTCAAGGCGGGCTCCGTTGCCGACCTGACCGTGTTCGACGCGTCCGCCACCTGGACGGTCGGCGAGGATGGATACGAGTCGCGTGCCGAGAACTCCGGTTTTGCCGGCCGCACGCTCACTGGTCGTGCCACCGATGTGTTTGTCGGCGGTAAGCAGACGCTCGCCGACGGCTGCATCTGCTAGCATAGCCTTATCGCTTTTGTGCGCGGTGCCCTTGCGGTGCCGCGCTTTCTGTTCGTTTTGACCATGCAACCGCATGGGGGATTGGAGCGTCTATGCCCACACCTTCCACTGCACGCATGCACGACTTTGAGGTCGTCTCGAACCGGGAGATTGCCGACGGCATCTTCTCGCTCGTCATCTCGGCCCCCAAGCTTGCAAGTGCGCTCAAGCCCGGTCAGTTTGTGAACATCGCCGTGCCCGGTGATGCGTCCTCGCTGCTTCGCGTGCCCCTGAGCTTCTATCGCGCCGACGCCCAGGCCGGCACCGTCGAGCTGTGGTACGCCGTCGTGGGCGACGACACCCGTCGTCTGTCGCAGATGGCCCCCGGTTCCACCTCTAATCTGCTGGGCCCCGGCGGACGCGGCTGGCTTGTGCCCGAGGGCACCAGGAAAGCGCTGCTCGTTGCGGGCGGCATCGGTGTTCCGCCCGTGCTGTGCCTTGCCGGTAAGCTTGCCGAGCAGGGTGTGGCCGTCGACGTGTGCCTGGGCTTTGGCACCGCGTCCAAGGCTGTGGGTATCGATGAGTTCCGCGCTCTGTGCGATACGGTCGACGTTTGCACCGACGACGGCTCGCTCGGCACGCACGGTTTTTGCACCGATCCTGCCGCCGAGCTGCTCGGCGAGGGCGGCTACGACTACGTGGTCAGCTGCGGTCCCGCCGTCATGATGAAGAAAGTCGCCGCCGCTGCCGCCGAGGCCGGTGCGTACTGCGAGGTGTCGCTCGAGCGCATGATGAGCTGTGGCTTTGGCGCCTGCAACACCTGCAATGTCGAGACGGTCGACGGTATGAAGGGCGCCTGCATGTGCGGCCCCGTGTTCGATGCTTCCAAGGTGGTGGTCTTCTAGTGGGTACTGTGAACATGGCCGTCGATTTCGGCGGCGTCAAGATGCAAAACCCCATCAACACCGCAGCCGGTACCTTTGGCTACGGTTGGCAGTTCCAGAACTTCTTCGATGTCTCCCAGCTGGGCGCCATCACCACCAAGGGTTGTGCTGCCGAGCCCTGGCCCGGCAACCCCGCGCCCCGCATGGCTGAGATCCCGGGCGGCATGATCAACTCCGTGGGCCTTCAGAACCCCGGCGTGGCTGCCTTTGCCCGTGAGTCCGGTCCGTGGCTCGAGCAGCTCTCCAAGGACGGTTGCCAGGTCATCTGCCAGGTCGCCGGTCACTCCGTCGAGGAGTTTGTCCGCGCGCTCGAGATGTATGTCGAGCTGTGCCCCTGGGCTGCCGGCTACGAGATCAACGTGAGCTGCCCCAATATCGCCGCCGGCGGTGCCGCCATGGGCTCCTCGCCCGAGGGCGCCTCTGCCGTTATGGCTGCCTGCCGTAAGGTGACCGATAAGCCGCTGTTCGTAAAGATGGCTCCGGTTAACGTCGCCGAGATTGCGAAGGCTCTCGAGGCCGCCGGCGCCGACGGCCTTTCGGTCATCAACTCTATCCAGGGCATGGCCATCGACGTTCACACCCGCAAGTCCCGCGTGGCCAAGCCCAAGGGCGGCCTTTCGGGCCCGCTGTGCCACCACATCGCCGTGCGCATGGTCTGGGAGGTCGCTCAGGCCGTCGATATCCCCATCAACGGTGTCGGTGGCGTCATGACGGGCGAAGATGCGGCCGAGTTTATCCTGGCCGGCGCCACCTGCGTGTCGGTCGGCATGGCCAACTTCGTCGATCCGTGCGCTTCGATTAAGATCGCACGTGAGCTCGAGGCCTGGGCGGAGTCCCAGGGCGTGAAGGACATCAACGAGCTGGTAGGTTCTTTCGAATGCTAGAGACCGATGCCCGCGACCGCGTTATCGTCGCCCTCGACTGTGACCGTGAGCGTGCGCTCGAGCTCGCCCACGAGCTTTCTGGTCACGCCGCTTGGCTTAAGGTTGGCATGACGCTCTATTACGCTGAGGGTCCCGAGATCGTCAAGACGTTCAAGGACCTGGGCTTTAAGGTCTTCCTCGATCTCAAGTTCCATGACATTCCGCATCAGGTGCGCGGTGCCGCCCGTTCTGCCTCGCTTGCCGGCGCCGACCTGCTTTCGGTCCACGGTCTGGGCTCAGGTGCTATGCTCGCTGCGTGCCGTGAGGGTGCCGAGGAGGCGCGCGAGGACCGCGCCAAGCTCGTTGCCATCACCGTGCTCACGAGCATGAATCAGGATTCGCTGGCCGAGATCGGCGTCGTCTCGCCAGTGGCCGAGGAGGCTGCCCGCCTGGCAAAGCTTGCCCAGGCCAACGGCATCGACGGCATCGTGTGCTCGCCGATGGAGGCCCATGACATGCGCGAGCTGCTCGGCCCCGACGCGCTGATCGTGACTCCGGGCGTGCGTCCGGTTGGCGCCGCCTTGGGCGATCAATCCCGCGTGGCGACGCCCTCCCAGGCTATCGAGCGCGGTGCGAGCCACATCGTGGTGGGCCGACCCATCACCGGTGCCGACGACCCGGTTGCCGCATTTGACGCCATCGTTGCCGAGCTGGTCGAAAACGTCGCCTAATAGATTCCCTCAAGTCACCACTTTTGGGTCTCATTAACACAAATTAGCCCCTGTGCCTGCGAAAACTTTCCCATCCTTTGTGTGGAATCGCAGGTCAGGGGCTTAACTTTGACCTCCGTATATTGCACTTTTCGCAGGTATCGTCTAAGCTATGGAGCCGTCGATTGGGCATTTAGTGCGTTTGACGTGCTAAAATGCCAATTATTGAATCAGATATAACCCAACTATTTGGAGGTTCGAATGGCACTCCCTCAGCTTACCGACGAGCAGCGCAAGCAGGCTCTTGAGAAGGCTGCCGCCGCACGTCACGCTCGCGCTGAGCTTCGCGAGCAGATCAAGAAGGGCGAGAAGTCCCTCGAGTCCGTGCTCAACTCCGATGACCCCATCGCTTCCCGCATGAAGGTTTCCACCCTCATCGAGTCTCTGCCCGGTTATGGCAAGGCCAAGGCCGCCAAGATCATGGAGGAGCTCGGCATCTCCGCTACCCGTCGCGTCCAGGGCCTCGGCGTCCGTCAGCGCGAGCAGCTTCTCGAGCAGCTGACCAAATAAGTGAGCGCTCAGGATTCAAAGCTCTTTGTGATTTCTGGACCGTCAGGTGCAGGCAAGGGCACGCTCGTCACTCGTGTGCGCGAGCGTCGCTCGAACCTGGGCCTGACGGTTTCGGCTACCACTCGAGCACCACGCAAAGGTGAGGTCGACGGCGTCAACTACTTTTTCCTGACGCACGAGGAGTTCGACCGCCGCGTGGCAAACGGTGAGTTTGTTGAGTGGGCTGAGGTCCACGGCAACTGCTACGGCACGTTGGTGAGCGAGGTCACATCCAAGCTCGCCTCTGGCTCGTCTCTGATCTTGGAGATTGATGTCCAGGGCGCCCTGCAGGTCAAGGAGCGTTTCCCCGAGGCCGTGTTGATCTTTATCAAGCCGCCTTCGCTCGAGGTGCTTCGCGATCGCCTGGTCGGTCGCGGTACCGAGACGCCCGAGACGATTGAGCTGCGTATGGCAAACGCCGCCGATGAACTTGCCCTTGCCGACCGCTACGACGACGTCGTGGTGAATGACGATCTCGACCGCGCGACCGATGAGCTCGTTCGCGTTCTCGATATGCATGAAAGGATCTGAGGTCCGTGTCCGTTGTAAAGCCTTGCATTGACGATCTTCTGGAGAAGACCGATCACAACCGCTTCCTGCTCGCCTCGCTTGCCTCTAAGCGCGCCTGCGACATTAACAGCATGCTGCGTGGCCAGCACAACCGTGTGCTCGCCGTCCAGGATGTCGACGACATCACCATTGCGCTCTCCGGCGCCGATACCATCTCGATGGCTATGGACGAGATTGTCGACGGCGATATCTCCTACGACGAGGCCCGTTACGAGAAGGCGCTCGGCCACAAGGTTGCTGAAGCCTAAATGGCAGCCCGCGTCTGCCTGGTCCACTATCACGAGGTTGGACTGAAGGGCAAGAACCGCGCACATTTTGAGCATATCCTCATGGATAACATCAAGGCGGCCTTGGCCGCCTTTTCCGTGAATGCCGTGTCTCGAATTTCCGGTTATATCCTCGTGACCTTTAACGAGCATCAGGCCGACGAGGCGGCGCGCGTCATTCGCACCGTCCCCGGCGTTGCCCGCGTGTCCCTGGCATATCACACGAACCGCGACCCGCAGGAGTACTGCGCCGCCGCCGTGAAGGCGCTGCGCGAGTTTGGTCCCTTCGAGTCGTTTAAGGTTCACGCCAAGCGTTCGAACACCGACTATGAGCTCACCTCGATTGATATCAATCGGCAGGTAGGCGAGGTGCTGTGCGAGGCGTTTCCCGATAAAAAGGTCCAGATGCACGACCCCGACGCGATGGTGCACGTGCTGGTGGTCCAGGGTAGCGTCTATGTGTATGCGCGCTCTGAGCGCGGTGTGGGTGGCCTTCCGGTGGGGTCTGCCGGCAAGGTCGTGACGCTGCTGTCGTCGGGTATCGATTCCCCGGTGGCGACCTGGATGCTCGCGCGTCGCGGCGCGGTGTGCGTGCCGGTACATTTCTCCGGTCGTCCGCAGACACCCGATACGAGCGAGTATTTGGTGCAGGACATCATCCGTGCGCTTGAGCCGGGTGTCCAGATCGGCCGCCTGTATGTGGTGCCGTTTGGCGACTGCCAGCGTGAGATTTCGGTCACCTGCCCCAGCAACCTGCGTGTGATCATGTATCGCCGCATTATGTATTCGGTTGCCGAGCGCATCGCGCATATCGAGGGCGCCAAGGCCATTGTGACGGGCGAGTCGCTTGGTCAGGTTGCCTCCCAGACGCTTGAGAACATCATGGCCGTCAACGAGGCCGTGAAGATTCCCGTGTTCCGTCCGCTCATTGGTTCTGATAAGCAGGAGATCATCGCGCGTGCCCAGGAGATCGGCACGTTTGATATCTCGACCGAGGCTGCTCCCGATTGCTGCACGCTGTTTATGCCGCGCCGTCCCGAGACGCACGCTAAACTCGATGCCGTGCTTGAGGCGTGGGAGCTGTTCGATCACGAGGAGATGATTGAGCGTTTGCTCAAACAGACCGAGTATATTGACTTCGAGAGCAACACGTATAAGGCCCCTAAGACCTTAAAACGCAAACATTCCGAGCTCGCTCCACGTGAGATTTACCAAGATCACGAATAATATTGTGTATAGACCGGCGGTGATTTTGCATCGTCGGTCTTTTTTTATCTGGGCATTAGGCGACAAACGGTTCATCTGTCGACGTCTGCCTGAATAAATGGACACTTTTCAGCAAGGTTTTGGTCAGCTTTTGGTTTGACCGTGGAAACTGGTGTGGGCGTGCGGAGTCTGCGGCGCTCGTTTCCTGACACGATGGTGTTGGGAGGTGTTTGCTATGGCGCAGCGCGAGCAACACGAACGGGTTAAACGGATGGACCGCTGGGCAGAAAAGCTGCTCGGCCATAAGGCGGTGGTCGTGGCGATTCTGGTTGCCATTGCCGCTGCGAGTGGCCTGGCGATGGCAAATTTTGGTGGCCATTCCAGCAACGTGTCGTTTGAGCGTAGTGACGAGGCAGGCGCCTCGGATGTGCGAGGGGACGGGGATGTGTCACCTGATGATGCCGATGAGTCGTCTGCCAAGAGTTCTTCTGCCGCCGAGGTGTACGTCGATGTGGATGGCGCCGTTGTGAGGCCTGGCGTGTACCGGCTCAAAGGCGGAGCGCGGGTATCCCAGGCAATCGATGCTGCCGGAGGGCTTACGGCCGAGGCGGATGTGACAGGGCTTAATCGTGCGTCCAAGATCACAGATGGTCAAAAGATCTATGTGCCGACGGTGGGGGAGCAACAAGCGGCTGTGGCGGTCGGCGGGGCCGAAAGCGGTGCTGCCACGACTCCTGGTGCGGGGTCTTCGTCGGGGCTCGTGAACATCAATACGGCAAGTGCGGCGGAGCTGCAGACGCTTTCGGGCATCGGGCCTTCTATGGCCCAGTCAATTATCGACGAACGGACGCAAAACGGGGCCTTTGCCTCGGTTGATGACCTTATGCGCGTATCGGGGATCGGTGAGAAGAAGCTCGCCAAAATCAAAGATTGCATCTGCGTATGAGTGCGACCGAGCGCGAGCATGTGATGCCACCGCGGCCCTTGATGCCGTGGACGATGGTCCTTTGTGCCGGTTTGTGTGCGAGCTGTGGCTTGGTGCTTAATGTGGCAGCCGATGTGCTGCTGGGAGAGCGGGCAGCGCCCGTTATATTGCTTATGGCCATTCCCGTTGCGGCTGCGGCGTGCATCGTATTGGCTCGGTCCTGCATGCGTCTTGTGCGATGGAAGCGATGGCTGTATGCCGCGGCTCTCGGCCTCGTGGCGGGGGCGGTCGTGTCCGCTGGTTGGGCGATAGGGGCGCTGCGCGCTTCGAGGGCATTGGATAATCGGGCTGCGAGCAGTCTCGAATTTTATGTGCAGGGCGATCCGTCCATCAATGACGGTTCGTACTCCTATACCTGCGATGCGTATGCGGGCGAAAAGCGCTTGGGTCAGGTACGGCTGTCGTGTGATCATGAACTCGACGCCGGTTCGCATGTACGTGCTATCGGTCGAATTTCGCGGTTTGAGAATGATGCGTATGGGCGCTCACGCGTGCTTCGGGGCGAGCTTCGAAAGGTTAAAGTCGTCCGGTTGGTATCGGTCGACGAGGGCTCTCCAGGGCCGTTGCTTCGGCTACGAAACGAGCTCCTTGCCGTTATCGCGCCCGCGACCGATTCGGCGTGCTCGCTCATTGCCGGCGTTGTCTGCGGACGCTCGTCCGAGCTGCGTGCCCAGCCGGCGGGCGATTGGTTTTCGGTAACGGGCACCGCACATCTTATCGCCGTTTCGGGCAGTCATCTTGCCATTGTGGGGTTTGTGATTGAGAGCGCCCTGCAAAAGACGCATCTCTCTCGTGGGCTGCAGCGGGGGTTGCTGGTTCTGGCCCTTGCTGCCTATTCCGTCTTTACGGGCGCCTCGCCCTCGGCCGTGCGCGCGTGCTGTATGGTGGCGGTGACGCTTGTCGCCAACGGCGCCGGACGTCGTCGGCATGGCCTCTCGGCTCTATTTTTGACCATGGCAATTTTTGTGTTGCTGCGGCCGACGGTATTGTTCGAAATGGGTTTTCAGCTTTCGTGCGCCAGTGTTTTTGCCATCCTTTGTTTTTGCCCCTACGCCACCTACGCCTTGGGCGAGCTGGGTGTGCCATCGGGCGTCGCCAGTATTTTGTCTGTCACGCTGTGCTCGCAGCTGGCGACACTTCCCGTTACGATTCCCGCATTTGAGACGTTTTCGCTCATTGCCCCGCTCGCAAATGCCGTGATCGGTCCGGTGATAAGCGTGCTGCTCGCTATATCGATTGTGCTGGTGCCCTGCTCGCTTGTGCCGCTGTTGCGTCACGGGGCGCTCGTGGTGCCCATGATTGTCGCTCGCTGCGCCCTGTTCTTTGAGCAGCTCTTTGCTGCCGTTCCGGGCGCATCCGCAAGCGTGCCGCCCGGTACACCCTTGGTATACGTGGTGCCGTTTGCGCTGGCCGTCCTCTTGGTCTGGTGGCCACGCCCCTGTGCACGGCCCATGGCAGTGGGGCTGTTGTGTTTGATGCTTGCAGCGGGTGTTCCGTATGTCTATTGGGATCGATGCGCACCGCCTTCGGTAACGGTCCTCGATGTTGGCCAGGCCGATGCGATTCTGGTTCGTCAGGGTGGCACCGTAGCGCTCGTCGACTGTGGGCTCGATGAGCGCGTGGTGTCGGCGTTGGTTCGCAACAATGTCCACCATATCGACGCCGTCTTCGTGACGCATTGGGACGAAGACCATTGGGGTGGTCTTCCCGATGTGCTCGATCAGTTTTCGGTTGGAACCATTGCGGTCGCGGCCGATGCGCTAGAAGGCGCGCCTGCTGAGGTTCTGAATCGCCCCGGCGTTACGTATCGGCAGGTGGCCCGCGGAGACACGGTCGATATCGGCGCATTTCGGGCTCGTGTGATGTGGCCGTTTGACACGGTGGATGGCGAGGGCAATGAGGACTCGCTTGTCTTGCTGCTCTCCTATGCTCAGGAAGGCAAGAGCCTGCGCGTGCTCCTCACCGGTGATGCCGAGCTCGATCAGGAGCGCGAGTTTGTGCAGGCGGTGGGCGATATCGATGTGCTCAAGCTGGGGCATCACGGCTCAAAAGTTTCCGTCGACACTGACCTACTGGAAACGCTTAAGCCCGAGCTCTCTATCGCGAGTGCGGGCGAGGGCAACCGCTACGGTCATCCATCCGATGCCTGCATCGATGCCGTTCGCGATGCGGGTGGCGCGTTCGCATGCACCATCGAACAGGGAGATATCACTGTCTCGCCGACTGCAACCGGTTTTGCCATGCGATGTCAGCGACCTTGATGCTGCCGTTGGCGTGGGACCAACCCGTGGGATAGAATGACACGGTACGAGCACGAGAGCCTGCGGGAGGGGAGCGCGATGTCCGAAACCGGTCTTTTGCCGGCGTATCTGATCGTCGGTACCGACGGAGTCAAACGCGACCACGCCGTCTCGCGTATGAAGGCTCGTCTGGAAAAGACGGGCATGGTCGAGTTCAACCTCGACGAGCGCGATATGACCAAAGACCCCGATATCGAGTCGATTATCGGGTCGCTTAACACCTTTCCCATGGGCAGCGAGTTTCGCCTGGTAATCCTTGACGGCTGCTCAAAACTCGTCAAAGCGATCTCCGAGCCGCTTGTTGAGTATCTGGCGAGTCCCAGCCCCACGACGGTTTGCCTCATCATCGCCGATTCGCTTGCCAAGAACACGCGCCTGTACAAGGCAATCGCCAAGATTGACAAGAAGGCCGTGATCGACTGTTCGGGCACCAAGCGCTGGGAGCTCCCGCGCCGCGTGCAGCAGATGGCGACGCAGCACGGAAAGTCCATCTCGACGGCGGCCGCCGAGGAGCTCGTTTCGCGCTCGGGTGAGAACACTCGCATGCTCGATAACGACTTGGCCAAGCTTGCCCAGATGGTCGAGGCGCCGCAAATTGAGCTTGCCGATGTGGAACGCTGGATCGTGCGCACGGCCGAAGTCCAGCCCTGGGATTTTCTCAACGCGGTCTCGGCTCGTGATATGCGCCGCTCGCTTGAGCTCTTTGGGCTGCTACCCACCAAGAGCTATGTGTGGACCTACACGCTGCTGTGCGGACGCATTCGCGAGCTTATCGTCGCCAAGGCACTCGATGCGCGTGGACAGGGCCGCGAGCTTGCCGCGACGCTCAAGCTCCAGTCTTGGCAGGTCAAGAATCACCTGACCTGGGCGCGTCGTTTTTCGATGACCGAGCTCGTTGCCGCGCTCGAGGGCGCGGTCGATGTGGAGCTCGCATTGAAGGGTTCGGCCGATTCGGAGACCGCGCTTTTGCTCTGGATTACGAACATCTTGAGAAAATCGTGATGATACCTGCCTATTTGACAAATTCGTTCTATCCCTTTGAGGGGGAGCGTGCTATAGTAGGCGCTTGCATGACCTCACCGTGTCTCAGAGGTGTCATACATTTTTTGCAAGGAACTCGAAAGGAACTCCAGAAGTGGCAAACATCAAGTCTCAGAAGAAGCGTATCCGCACCAATGAGGCAGCTCGCATGCGTAACAAGGCTGTCAAGTCCGAGCTCAAGACGCTGACCAAGCACGTCCAGTCCGCCGTCGCCGAGGGCGACGCCGAGAAGGCCCAGGCTGCCCTCAAGACCGTCACCAAGCGTCTCGACATGGCTGCCGCCAAGCATGTTATCCACAAGAACCAGGCTTCCAACCGTAAGTCCGGTCTTGCCAAGCTCGTGAACAGCATCAACGCCTAAGTTGTAAATTTCACACCACACAGATTACGCGCATAAATGGAGCCTGTTTTATGGAACAGGCTCCATTTTTTGTACCGCTCGGGTAAGATAGTCCGCATGAATACTTCAATTGACATTTCCCACATCCGCAACTTCTCGATCGTTGCGCACATTGACCATGGCAAGTCCACGATTAGTGACCGCATCCTCGAGCTCACCCATACCGTCGACGAGCGCGACATGGAGTCGCAGCTGCTCGATACCATGGATATTGAGCGCGAGCGCGGCATCACGATCAAGTCCAATGCCGTTCGCGTCTCCTATGACGCCGACGATGGCGAGACGTATCAGTTCAACCTGATCGATACGCCGGGCCACGTGGACTTTACCTATGAGGTCTCGCGTTCGCTTGCCGCCTGCGAGGGTGCGGTGCTTGTCGTCGACGCCACGCAGGGCGTCGAGGCGCAGACCGTCTCCAACGCGACGCTCGCCATGAACGCCAACTTGGATATCGTGCCCGCCATCAATAAGATCGACCTGCCGTCGGCACACCCCGACGAGGTCAAGACCGAGATCGAGGACGACCTGGCGATCCCTGCCGACGATGCCGTATGCGTATCGGGCAAGACCGGCGAGGGCATCCACGATCTGCTGGAGTCCATCGTCTTTTTGATCTCTCCGCCCAAGGGCGATGCAAACGCGCCGCTCAAGGCGCTCATCCTGGACTCGTATTTTGATGAGTACCGCGGCGTCGTTGCCACGGTCCGTGTCTTTGACGGCTCCATCAAAAAGGGCGATACCCTGCTTATGATGCAGGCCGAGGGCGACTTCTTGGTCGACGGCGTGGGCGTCAAGCGTCCCGCCGAGACACCGGTCGACGCACTGACGGTCGGCGAGGTGGGCTACGTGGTCACGGGCCTGAAGGATCCCGAGGCCGTGCACGTGGGCGATACCCTCACGTGGGCGTCGAATCCCTGCCCCGAGCCGCTTCCCGGCTATCGCGAGGCCAAGCCCATGGTCTACACGGGCCTGTTCCCGATCGACAACAAGGATTACGAGAACCTGCGCGACGCTCTCGATAAGCTGCATGTCAACGACCCGTCGTTGGTGTGGGAGCCCGAGACTTCGGTGGCGCTCGGCTTTGGTTTCCGCGTTGGCTTCTTGGGCCTGCTGCATATGGAGGTCGTCAAGGAGCGCCTGGAGCGCGAGTTCAACCTGGACCTGATTGCCACGAGCCCTTCGGTGGACTATCACGTCTACAAGACCGACGGCGAGATGATTGATGTTCGCAGCCCGCAGGATCTGCCCGAGGCTACGCGCATCGAGCGCATCGAGGAGCCCTACCTCAAGGCCAAGATTATCTGTCCGCCCGAGTATACGGGTGCCGTCATGCAGCTCGCTATCGAGCATCGCGGCATTACAACCGACATGATCCATCTCACGAGCAAATCGGTCGAGATGCGTTTCGACATGCCGCTTGCCGAGCTCATTCTGGACTTTTTTGACCAGCTCAAGAGCCGCACCAAGGGTTACGCCTCGCTCGACTACGAGTTCAACGAATATCGCCCCTCCGAGCTCGTCAAGCTCGATATCCTGCTTTCGGGCGACGAGGTGGATGCGCTTTCGTTTATCGTGCACAAGGACAAGGCCTATGGCCTGGCCCGCGGTCTGTGCGACAAGCTCAAGGAAATCATTCCGCGTCAGCTGTTCGAGGTGCCTATTCAGGGCGCCATCGGTAACAAGATCATCGCCCGCTCTACCGTCAAGGCGCGCCGCAAGGACGTGCTGGCCAAGTGCTATGGCGGCGATATCTCGCGTAAGCGCAAGCTGCTCGAGAAGCAGAAAGAGGGCAAAAAGCGCATGAAGGCCATCGGCTCGGTCGAGGTCCCGCAGGAGGCCTTTATGGCGATTCTCAAGGTGGACGAGTAGGTTCATGGCGCTTTCTGAATACAGCAAGCGGCTGCTGGGCGCCTATGCCGAGCAGCCGTTCCTTATGGCTCCCATGGCCGGCGTGACCGACCCCGCCTATCGCATCATGTGCCGCCGCCGCGGTGCCAACCTTGCCTACAGCGAGATGGTAAGCGTTGCAGGCCTTGCCTATGCCAGCAATAAGACCTGGCGCCTGGTGCTGCCTGCCGATGAGGAGCAGCAGATCTGTGTGCAACTCTTTGGCTCCAAGCCCGATCAGTTTGCGAGTGCCGTCGCTGCCGTCGAGGAGCGCGTGGGCGATCGCCTGTCGCTGATCGATATCAACATGGCCTGCCCGGCTCGCAAGGTCGTCACCAAGGGCGAGGGCTCGGCGCTTATGCGCACTCCCGATCTGGCCGAGCAGATCGTCGAGGCGGCGGTGGGCGCGGCGCATGTGCCCGTGACCGTAAAAATCCGTAAGGGCTTTTACGCCGAAGACCGTAACGCCGCGACGTTTGCCCAGATGCTTGAGGGAGCAGGGGCCGCCGCGGTGGCGGTACATGGTCGCTGCGCCACGCAGCTCTATACGGGCCAGGCCGATTGGTCGGTCGTCGATGAGGTGGCCGACGCCGTCGAGATTCCCGTTATCGGTTCGGGCGATGTGTTCTCGGCAGAGGACGCTTCTGAGCATCTGCAAAGCTCGGGTGCCAGCGCGGTGTTTATCGCGCGCGGCATCTACGGCAATCCGTGGGTGTTCGGCGATGCCCGAGCCCTTGCACTCGATGGCACGCCGGTTCCTTCTCGCTCCTCGGTTGAGCGCCTGGATGCCCTGCGCGAGCACCTGACGCTCACGCACGAGCTGTTGCCGCTCATGTCGCGTGCCCGCACGTACGCAAGCTGGTATCTAAAGGGCATGCCCCATGCTGCCGCCTGGCGCGCTCAGGTGGTGCGTTGCTCCACATACGAGGAGTTCATGGCACTGGTCGATGATATCGAGCACGATGTGGTGGCCTGTGAGGCCGCACTTGCCGCCGGCGAGTCGGTGCCCGCTCATCCGTTGGAGGCCTAACGGTGGCCGTTACCGCGCTGTACGTGCATGTGCCGTTTTGCGCCCAAAAATGCCGGTACTGTGACTTTGACTCACGCAGTTTTGCTCCGTGCAACATGAGCGTTGCGCTCGATACCTATTTTGAGCAGTTGTATGCGCGCCTCGATGCTTTTGGCGACGCAGGCGCGCTTGCACAGATCCGCACCGTCTATGTTGGCGGCGGCACGCCGTCGCTGGCGGGGGAGCGTTTGGTAGAATTTGCCCGGCGTATCTCTGCGTGGTGCAAGCCTGTTGAGTTTACCTGCGAGGCCAATCCCGAATCGCTGACCGCAGAGCTTGCCACTGCGCTTGCCGGGGTGGGTGTCACGCGCGTCTCTCTGGGCGTGCAAACGCTCGATAACGCCGAACTTACCGCCATCGGCCGCATTCACGATGCCGATCGGGCGCTCGCTGCCATCACGACGGTCAAGGACGCTGGGCTTGTCGTGTCGTGCGACCTGATGTGCGGCCTTCCCGGGCAGACCGACCTAAGCTGGCAGCGCACACTCGATGGCGTGTTGGCGGCGGCGCCGCATCATGTGTCGGTGTACCCGCTCACGCTCGAGGAGGGCACGCCGCTCTATCGCATGGCGTGTCGCGACGAGTCGCTCGAGCCCGACGAGGATTTTCAGGCTGCATGCATGGATGCGGCGCGTGAGCGCCTGAGTGCGGCCGGCTATCACCCGTATGAGGTGGCAAGCTACGCGCTCGACGGCCATGAGTGCGCCCACAACATTGCCTATTGGACCGGACAGGGCTATCTGGGTTTGGGCCGCTCTGCCGCCGGTATGCTCGACGCCGAGGATTTCGATCGCTTGGCCGGGCTGTTTCCCGACGTGCTTGCTCGCGGCGATGCGTATCGCGTGCGCTTGGTGCAACGCGACGATGCCGCGACGACGTTTGATGCCGAGTATCTGTCGCAGCGTGAGGCGGCGGCCGAGGATTTGATGCTTGCCTGTCGCATGACGCGTGGCATTGGGCCCGATCTGTTGGTTCGCTCGGCAAGCGTGATCGCTGCAGATGAGTTGGCGGCGGCCTGCGACCGTGCGGTCGAGTTGGGCCTTGCCACCTGGGTGCCCGATCATATTGAAGGACATGCGGGGCGCGTCACCTCGAAAGACGTTATCGCAGGTCGCGTCCGTGCTCGTTTAGCGCCCACTCACTTGGGCTGGCTCGATGGAAATGTGCTGTTCGAGCTGTTTTGGGGTCTAGCCTAGGCCGCTCGGGTAGAATTACCGCAATATATACGCTGCTGTGAGCAGGAGGTTGCCGCGCATGGCGACGATGAACGAAAAAGATTACTACGAGATTTTGGGTGTCTCCAAGGACGCCACCTCGCGTGATATACAGAAAGCCTTCCAGCAAAAGGCCCGCAAGCTCCATCCGGACGTCAACAAAGAACCGGATGCCGAGGAAAAGTTCAAAGAGGTTTCCGAGGCCTATGCTGTGCTTTCGGACGAGCAGAAGCGTGCGCGCTACGACGCCATGCGCTCGGGCAATCCCTTTGCCGGCGCTCCCACGGCTTCGCCCTATGGCGGCGGTTACGCCGGCAGCGCGGGCTACGGCAATCCCTTTGAGGGCGGCTTTCCCTTTGGTGGCGCCTGGGGTCAGCCGCGTCGCGGGCAGGCTGCCTATAATCCCGAGAACGGCGCCAACGTGGTCGTCGATATTAAGCTCGACGCCAAGGAGGCCAAGGGCGGTGCCCGCAAGACCGTCCGCTATACGCGCTTCGATACCTGTGGTCACTGCGGCGGTTCGGGCTCTGTTTCGTCCGAGCATGCACATACCTGTCCGAGCTGCGGCGGTCGCGGCCACATCGATGTCGACCTGTCCTTTCTGTTTGGTGCCGGCACGTTCCAGTCTGTCTGCCCTGAGTGCGGTGGCTCCGGTAAGGTCGTCGCCGACCCCTGTCCCGATTGCGGCGGCAGCGGGCGAACCCGTGTGACCTCCGAGCAGACGATTGAGTTTCCCGCCGGCACGCACGATGGCGACGAGGTCCGTATTGGCGGCATGGGTCACGCCGGCACCAACGGCGCCTCTGGCGGTGATCTGGTCGGTCGGGCCCATGTTGAGGCCGAGCGCCTGGAAGGCAAGGCCCGTACCGGTTTTTACCTGATGGGCATCGTGGCGCCGTTTTTGGTGCTATCGGCCATCTCGGGCGTGTTCTCGGCCTTTGCCGTGATGTGCTTTATTCCGTTTGCCATGGGCCTGTTCATGGTGCTCTCGGACGGCGTGCTGCACCGCAGCCTGCTGTGGTGGAAGCGCGGCGCGATGCAGTTTGCCAACGGTTTTGCCAACGGATTTATGTTTGCGCTCGTGTCGGTTTGGTTTGCGAGCTGCTCGCAACGTGCCATGCTTTCGCCCTACGCAATGCAATAACATCAAACCCTCTGTTTGCGGCCGGCCCAGCTTGGGTATAGGACGCACTGTGACAATAATGAAAGTCGGAAGGATTCGGTCGTGTCGGAAAATAGGGATTACTACGAGGTGCTTGGCGTCGACAAGGATGCCGACGCGCGGACGATTAAGCGCGCGTTTCTAAAGAAGGCCCGTACCGTACACCCGGACGTTTCGGACGACCCCGAGGCCGAGGCTAAGTTCAAAGAGCTCAACGAGGCATATTCCGTTCTTTCCGATGAGCAGAAGCGTGCTAACTACGACCGTTACGGCACTGCCGACGGCCCCGGTGGCTCCGGCTACGTCGATATCAACGATATCTTTGGTGGCATGGGCATGGACGACTTGTTCTCGTCGTTCTTTGGCGGCGGTGCCGGCGGTGGCGCCCGAAATCGCCGTGAGCGTCGTCGCGGCCGCGATATGGCCATCTCCCTTTCGGTGACCCTTGAGGAGGCGGCACTCGGCTGCAAAAAGACCATCAGCTATGACCGCCTTGCCCCCTGTGAGGATTGCAACGGCTCCGGTAGAGCCGAGGGTGCACAGGAAAAGCAGTGCAGCCGCTGCCACGGCACGGGCTATGTCACGACGGTCCAGCGCTCGTTCCTGGGCCAGGTTCAGTCCTCTTCGCCTTGCCCTGACTGCCACGGCGAGGGCACGGTTATCGACCATCCCTGCGAGACCTGCGACGGTCAGGGCCGCACGCCTTCGCATGAAAAGATCGACATCGATATTCCCGCCGGCGTTTCGACCGGTCGCCAGCTGCGCGTGAGCGGCTTTGGCGAGGCAGGCCTTCGCGGCGAGCCTTCGGGCGACCTGATTGTCAACGTGCGCGTTGCCGACCATGAGCGCTTTAAGCGCAACGGTGATGACCTGTACCTGGTGAGCGATATCTCGATTGCGCAGGCTGCGCTCGGCTGCGAGATTGAGGTCGAGGGCATTATGCCCGACGAAGTCGTCAAGGTGACGGTCCCCGCCGGTACGCAGTACGGCGACACCGTCAGCGTCAACAATTTCGGCATGCCGCGCATCGGCGGTGGCGGCTCACGCGGTCGACTGATCGTGCAGCTGCGCGTGGTCGTCCCCACCAATCTCTCCAACAAGCAGCGCGAGCTGCTTCGCGCTTTTGCCGACGAGATGGGCGATGACGTCGCTTCCGGTAAGAAGTCGGTAACTGATCGCATCAAGAGCGCTCTCGACGACATCCTCGATTAAGGAGCCCGCGTGCTCGCACCTCATATCTCTGTCGTCAACCTCGGCTGCCGCGTCAACCGGGTTGAGTCCGACCGTATCACTGCCGATCTTATGCGCCTGGGGTTTGCGATGGTGGAGCCTCAGGATGCTGAGCTGATTGTCATTAACACCTGTGCCGTTACGGGCGAGGCCGAGGCCAAGACCCGTAAGGCCGTTCGCCATGCGCTGGGCTATCCAAACGAGCCCTATGTGGTCGTGACCGGATGCGTGGTCAATCTGCACCCCGAGGAGCTGCTGGAGCTTTCGGACCGCGTGATCGCCGAGCCGTCCAAGATTGATGTTGCCGAACGCGTCTGCGAGGTGTTGGGCGTTGAGTCCGATAATGTTCCCGCCTGCAGCGACGGCGAGGTGGTCGATGCACTCGGTCGCTCGCGTCTGGGCGTGAAGATCCAGGACGGCTGCAACCATCGTTGCACCTATTGTATTGTGTGGAAGGCCCGCGGCCCCGAGCGCTCTGTGCCGGTCGAGTCCGTGCTCGAGCAGGTTCGCGAGGCCCAGGAGGCCGGCGTGCCCGAGGTGGTGCTGACAGGTGTGAACCTGGGCGCCTACGATGGCAAGAGCGCGACTGATGAACACGTCGAGATCGATGAGCTGCTCGAGGCGATTATGGAGCGCACGTCTATTCCGCATGTGCGCATTTCCTCGGTCGAGCCCATGGATATCTCCGAGTCCCTGCTTAAGGTGATGGCGCGCTATCCGCAGCGCATCGCCCCGTTTTTACACCTGCCCGTGCAGTCCGGCTGCACACGGACGCTGCATCGCATGGGCCGTCCCTATAGCGCCGAGGCCTTCGAGGAGACGGTGCGCATGATTCGCACCAACTTGCCTCAGGCGTCCCTTTCGTGCGATGTCATCGTCGGTTTTCCCGGCGAGACGGACGAGGAGTTTGAGGAGTCGCTGGCGCTGTGCCGCCGCGTGGGCTTTTCGCGTATGCACGTGTTCCGTTACAGCAAACGTCCTGGTACTCTTGCTGCCGATATGCCCGACCAGGTGCCGCCCGAGGTCATGGCCGAGCGTAGCCGTCGTATGCGAGCCGCTGCGCAGGAGCTCGCCATTGCCGACGCTCGCCGTCGCGTGGGCACCGTTGAGCGTGCCGTGCTCGAGTATGGCGACAACCTGACGCTTGGTTCGTTCCATCATGCCCGTCTAGACGATACCCGTGGACTCACAGCCCCGTGCCTGCTCGATGTTGCTATCATCGGAGTCGATGATTCCGGCTTGGTCCATGCACGCAGGGAGGTTCATGGAAGCCTCGAAGATTAGACTTACCGTTCCCGAGGGTATTGACCCCTCGCGCGTTTTGGGCGCCGGCGACGGCGTCCTTCGTGCGCTGGAGAGCTTGGTTCGCGCCCATGTGGTCGCCCGTGGCGACAGCATCGCCGTGAGCGGTGACCCTGACGAGGTCGAGCTCGTGGCGCGCTTTTTCGAACATGCCTTTCGTGAGGCTGCTTCCGGGCGCACGCTTTCTGCCGACGATGTCTCTCGCTGCCTGGCCGTCTTGCGCGACGGTGAGCACGAGGCTACGTCGCTTCGCGATGATGTGCTGCTTTCGTATCGCGGTCGCGTCATTCGCCCCAAGACGCTCGGTCAAAAGCGCTATGTGGATGCCATCCGCTCAAATACCATCACGTTTGGCCTGGGTCCTGCCGGTACCGGTAAGACCTATCTGGCCATGGCGCTCGCTGTTGCCGCACTCAAGCGTCACGAGGTGGGCCGTCTGATCTTGACGCGTCCGGTTGTCGAGGCGGGGGAGAACCTGGGCTTTTTGCCCGGCACCCTCGAGGAAAAGATCGATCCGTACATGCGTCCGCTTTACGACGCCCTATTTGACATGATGGATCGCGAGCGCACCGATGAGCTCATGGAGCGCGGCGTGATCGAGATCGCCCCGCTTGCCTACATGCGCGGCCGCACGCTGAGCGACGCCTTCGTGGTGCTCGACGAGGCCCAAAATACCACGCCCGAGCAGATGAAGATGTTTCTGACGCGCCTGGGCTTTAACTCCAAGTTTGTGATTACCGGCGACCTGAGCCAGCGTGACCTGGTGGGCCGTCGTGGTGGCTTGGCGGATGTCGAGAAGATTTTGGGCCGTGTCGACGATGTCGCATTTTCTCACCTCGAGCGTGCCGACGTGGTGCGCCATGCCCTGGTGGGACGTATCGTCGAGGCATATGATGCTTATGATGACGTGCGCGAGCAGCGCCCGCGCGACCGAAAGGAGTCCCGTTGAGTGTATTGATCAGCAACGATGCCGAGCTCGATACGCTGCTCGACGCGCAGGAGGTAGAACACATCTGCGAGGTCGTGCTTGCCGCCGAAGGCGTTGAGCGTGAAGTCGAGATTTCCCTTTCGTATGTCGATGAGGACGAGATGCACGAGCTCAACCACGAGTGGCGCGGTATCGACCGCACCACCGATGTCCTCTCGTTTGAATGCGACTCGGCCTTTGACGAGGATATTCCCGCCGACGAGACGCTTGAGCTTGGCGATATCATCCTGGCCCCGCAAGTCATTGCCCGTCAGGCCCCCGGCTTTGGCAATGCCCCTGCCGACGAGTGCCGCCTGATGCTCGTGCATGGCATGCTGCACCTGCTGGGGTATGACCATATCGAGGACGACGAGGCCGAGGTCATGGAGGCCCGCGAGGACGCCATCCTGCGCGATCTGGCGCTCGAGCGCGGCGAGGACCCCAAGCTGGTCCACGTCGGCCCCATCACCAACCACGCCCACGACTAGGAGCCGTCTATGATTCCCGGATCGAACAAGGACCATCCGTCCTTCTTAAAGTCGTTCTCCTACGCCATGGAGGGCTTCGTCACCGCCGTCAAGACCGAGCGCAATATTAAGGTCATGCTCGTTGCGGGCGTGTGCACCGTCATTGCCGGCTGCATCGTGGGGCTCGACATTGCCGAGTGGGCCACGATTATCATCTGTTGTGGCCTGGTGATTCACGGCGAGCTATGCAACACCGCCATGGAGGCGATTGTCGATCTGGCGACCCAGGAGCACCATCCGTTGGCAAAGCGCGCGAAGGATATCGCCGCCGCCTCCGTATACGTTCTTTCCATCACCGCCGCGATTGTGGGCTTGCTGGTATTTGCCCACGCGCTCGGCTTTATCTAGAAAGGGATTTTCATGTCCGACACTATGCAGCCTATCGATGAAATTTTGGACGACGAGGTCCTGGATGCGGCGGATGCCGAAGCGGCCGAAGCATACGAGGAAGTCGAGGAATTCGATCCGTTTGAGGGAATGAGCGACGAGGAGCTCGACGCCCTGTGCGACGAGGACGATAGCCTCGCGGGCTTTGGCGACGTTGAACCCGGTTTTCGCAGCGGCTTCGTAGCCCTGGTTGGACGCCCCAACGCCGGCAAGTCCACGCTGCTCAACGCCTGCTATGGCAAAAAGGTCGCCATCACCTCGTCGGTGGCACAGACGACCCGCCGTCGCATGCGCGCCGTCGTCAACCGTCCCGGCTACCAGCTGGTCTTTGTCGATACCCCGGGTATCCACAAGCCCAAGGACGGCCTGGGGTCCGAGCTCAACAAGAGTGCGCTGTTCGAGCTGAACGATGTCGATGTCGTCGCGTTTTTGATTGATGCCACCAAGCCGATCGGCAGGGGAGACGCCTGGGTTGCCGAGCGCGTCAAGAACGCTCGTTCCAAGAAGGTCCTGGTGCTTACCAAGGCCGATGAGGCCGACCCCGCACATGTCATGGAACAGCTTAAGGCCGCCCATGAGCTCATGGAATATGACGACGAGATCGTGACGTCGTCGGTCAAGAACTTCAACGTCGATGCCTTCATCGAGACCGTTGCGCACTTTTTGCCCGAGGGTCCGCGTTGGTTCCCCGAGGACATGGGTACTGACGCTTCCGATGAGACGCTCGTTGCCGAGTTTGTGCGCGAGAAGGTCTTGCGTCGCACCCGTGATGAGATTCCGCACTCCGTTGGCGTGATCTGCGATGCGCTCGAGCAGACCAAGAAGGTGCTGCGCGTCCACGCCACCATTTACGTTGAGCGCGAGGGCCAAAAGGGTATCATCATCGGCAAGGGCGGCGAGATGATCAAGCATATCGGTATCGACGCCCGTCGCGATCTTGAGCGCATCTTTGGCACGCAGGTCTTTTTGGAGCTGGACGTGAAGGTCAAGGCCGGCTGGCGTGACGACGAGGCCCAGATTCGCCGCTTTGGGTATAACGCCGAGGACTAAGGACGCACGGCGCGCATGGCAGGCTCCCGGACATATCGCACGAAGGTGCTCGTTCTCGACAAAACCAAGCTCAAAGAGACGGACCTGATACTGACGATGCTTGACGAACGGGGTCGGCAGGTTCGCGCCGTGGCAAAGGGCGCCCGCAAACCCGGTGGGCGCCTGGCTGCGCGCTGCGAGCTGTTCTGCACCGTCGATATACTGCTCGCGCATGGACGGTCGCTCGACGTGGTTTCCCAGGCCGAGCTTATGGAGGCGCCGCTCGGCGCAGCGCCAGATTACGAGACGACCTGCGCTGCAAGCGCAATCGCCGAGGTCGCGCGTGTGTGCTCGTTCGAGGACGCCGAGGACCCGTTTACCTTTGCCATAACGCAGCGAGCGCTTGCCCTGGTGGGCAGCGGGCTCGACACGGCGCATATGGATCTGCTTGTGGCGGCATATGTGTTTAAACTGCTGTCGCACGTTGGCTATCGACCCGATTTTTCGGCCTGCGTGCTGTGCGGAGACCCCATGCTGTCGTATTTTTCGCCCCGGGCGGGCGGTCTTCTGTGCGGGTCGTGCGCGTCGAGCGTTCCGGGTGCCGAGTTGGTGTCGACCGGTGAGGTCGCGTGGCTGCGCGCCCTCATGTCCATGACTTTCGGCGCGCTTATGGCCGAGAGGGTCGACCCCCATACCGCTGCTTTTTTGTTGGGGCTTTCACATGTTTGGGCTGCGACGCACACCGATCAGCGCCTCCGTGCGATGGAATTCATGTTGGGTCGGTGATGATGCGCAGGCGCGGGCT
>CATZRJ010000001.1 GCA_958423535.1 uncultured Collinsella sp. | reverse complement strand
AATACGCTTGAGGATCCTTAAAAGAAAGTCCAGTTTATCCTTCCCACTCCACAGTCCGGACCGCTTCACGGTCCAACTTTCTGTCCGCACCCCCAACAGTCCCTATTTCACCGCAACTTATCGAGGAGTGCTGTTATTTGATGGCGCCGGTCACCGTGCCGCCGCCCAGGACGACGTCGCCGCGGTAGATAACGACTGCCTGGCCGGGGGCGATGGCTCGCTGCGGCTCGTCAAAAGTTAGCAGCATTTGCCCGTCTTCGCCACGTGTAAGGGTTGCTGCCTGGTCCTTTTGACGGTAGCGGTACTTGGCGCCCACGTGAATGCCGCCGGACGTGAGCTCTGCCTCCATGCGGTCGGCGGGGGCGCTCCAGATCCAGTCGTTGGCCGTGAGCGCTGTGGCCGTCAGGTCCTCGGCCTCGCCCAGATGCACAATGTTGTTGGCGGCATCGACGCCCGTTACGTACACGGGATGCGCCATCGCGACGCCCAAGCCCTTGCGCTGGCCGATGGTATAGCGCAGCGCGCCGTTATGACGTCCGACCACGCTGCCGTCGCGCCATACGATGTCGCCCGGTGCAGCGGCATGTCCGCAGCGGCGCTCGATATAGCCCGCGTAGTCGCCGTCTGCGATAAAGCAGATATCCTCGCTCTCGGCCTTCTTGGCGTTGATGAAGCCCTGCTCGGCGGCAATGCGGCGCACGTCGCGCTCTTTGTCCAGTCCGGCCAGCGGAAAGATCGTGCGTGCCAGGCGCTCTTGTGTGAGCGAATACAAAAAGTAGCTTTGGTCCTTTTTGGGATCTTCGCCGCGGTGCAGCTGCCAGGTTCCGTCGGACGCCTGGCTCATTTTGGCGTAATGACCCGTGGCGATGTAGTCGCAGCCCATATCGAGTGCCGCATCGAGCAGCGCGCCAAACTTAATATGGCGGTTGCAGATGATGCACGGGTTGGGCGTCAGTCCCTCCTGATAGGCAGTCACGAAGCGCTCGATAACGTTGCGGTCGAAGGTCTGCTGCAGGTCGAGCACGTGGTGGGGTATCCCCAGGCGCTCGGCGACGGCCTTTGCATCGGCGATGTCGCGGTCGACTTTGCTCATACCCGTGACGGGATCGGGCGCGGGACAGGTGAGGCGCATGGTGGCACCGACGCATTCGTAGCCCTGGCGCTTGAGCAGGTAGGCAGTCACGCTGGAATCGACGCCGCCACTCATGGCGACGAGCACGCGCTTGTTGTGCATGGGGAGGTTCTCCTTGGTGGCATGTGGCCAAAAAAGAAAAGCGGCGCGGGAGGCTGGTTCCGCGCCGCAGACATTGTAGCAAGTTCGGACGTCTCGTGGGACACCCTGATGGGATGGGCTCAGACTGCCGGGAGAGAGGAGACCGGCTCGTCCTGGGCTCAACCTATGGGCGACAGGCCCTAGTCCTGGAAGAGTGCCGTGGACAGGTAGCGCTCACCGGTATCGGCGAGCAGGGCCACGATGGTCTTGCCCTCGTTCTCGGGGCGCTTGGCCAGCTGCAGTGCGGCCCACACGGCGGCGCCGGACGAAATGCCCACGAGCACGCCCTCCTTGTGGCCCACGGCGCGGCCGGTCGCAAAGGCGTCGTCGTTCTCGACGGGGATGATTTCGTCATAGATCTGGGTGTCGAGGACGTCGGGCACAAAGCCGGCGCCGATGCCCTGGATCTTGTGCGGGCCGGCCTGGCCCTTAGAGAGCACCGGGGAGGTGGCGGGCTCAACGGCGACGACCTGAATCTCGGGGTTCTGCTCCTTGAGGAACTCGCCCACGCCGGTCACGGTGCCGCCGGTGCCAACGCCGGCGACGAAGATGTCGACCTTGCCGTCGGTGTCATCCCAGATCTCGGGGCCGGTCGTGGCCTTGTGGATGGCGGGGTTGGCGGGGTTTACAAACTGGCCGGCGATAATGCTGTTGGGTGTCTCCTTCTGCAGTTCCTCGGCCCTGGCGATGGCGCCCTTCATGCCCTTGGAGCCGTCGGTGAGCACGAGCTGTGCGCCGTATGCCTGCATAAGTTTGCGGCGCTCGACGGACATGGTCTCGGGCATGGTGATGATCACCTTGTAGCCGCGAGCCGCCGCCACCGAGGCGATGCCGACGCCGGTGTTGCCACTCGTGGGCTCGATGATGGTGTAGTCGCCGCCGCGCACGAGCTTGCCGGCCTTCTCGGCCTCGTCGATCATGTTCTTGGCGACGCGGTCTTTGACGGACCCGGCGGGGTTGAAGTATTCCAGCTTGACGAGCACGCGGGCCTTGACGTCTTCATCGGCCTCAAAGTGAGTGAGCTCCAGAAGCGGAGTGTGGCCGATAAGCTGATCGATGGACGTGTAAACATTGCTCATGGTGAACCTCCAAAGTGTTCAAATGACTGGATACCGTGTGGTTTTACGGTGTGTGTAACAGCGAAACCCACAAACCTTATAGGTTGTTCGTTTTGCTGTTGGCAAGCATAGTAGGCACTAAAGCCTAGTAACGCAATAGGAAATAGAAGATTATTACGAGTCGATTAACCATCTTGACGGGAATAGGTATTTTCAAAACCAATTTTTCGGCTAGAATTTCTACGAATTAAAAGACCGAAAGGCAGCAATATATATGTTGGTTTCCACAAAGGGCAGATATGCCCTGCGCGTTATGGTCGACCTGGCCGAGCACCAGGCGGCAGGCCGCATTCCCCTCAAAGAGATCGCCGCGCGTCAGGGGATTTCGGAGAAATATCTGGAGAACATTTTGGCTACGCTCGTTCGCGCCAATATGCTCTCGGGCATGCGCGGCAAGGGCGGCGGCTACGTGCTCACGCGCCCGCCCGAGCAGTACACGGTGGGCGAGATCTTGCGCCTGACCGAGGGCAGTCTGGCACCGGTCGCATGCCTGGACGGCGACTGCAAGGGCTGCTCGCGTTCGGACGAGTGTCCTACACTTGGCGTGTGGAAGAACCTTGACAAGCTCATCAACGACTACCTCGACGGTGTGACGCTCGATGCGCTCGTCGCCCCCAACGAGGGCTACGACTACGTCATCTAGCCCCACCTGCCATTTGGGGACGGGGTAGAAATGGTAGATTTTCTTGCCTTCTGAGGCTTGACAAATGACAAGGCCGCCCATCGTTGCGATGGACGGCCTTCTTTTGGCGTGTTGTGGCGGTCCGTATCAGGTTGCTTTAGTTCCTGGCGATGCTGTCGAGAATGCTGCGCATGATGGATACCAGGATGCTGCCCATAAAGGCTGATCCAAAGCCGGCAATGGAGATACCCGCGCCCAACAGATTGACCGACAGGTAGCTGGCCAGCTCGAGCATAAAGCTGTTGACTACGAGCTGAAAAATACCAAGCGTGATAATAGTGAGCGGCAGCGAGATGACCGTCAGGAACGGCTTGACGAGCGAGTCGACGATGTTGAGGAACAGTCCCACGAAGGCAAAGCAGACCCAGGCGTCGGCCATGCCGAAGGGCTGAATGCCGGGGACGAGAAACGTTGCAATCGCGATGGCGATTGAGGTTAAAAGCCAGTTGAGCAAAAAGCGCATGGTGGGAATCCTTTCTTGCGCATGGCGTGGCAAAGAGGCGTGAGGGGCACATGCCTTTGCAACTTGGATGGGTGCGGGGCACGGCCTTGTTTGGGCGCCCATTGTCTCAGATATTCGTGGAGCTTGCGTGCGCATTCGGTTTCAAAACGGCGCTCGTCCTAAAAAATGCGCCGCTGGCAGAGAGTCTTGTCGCTTTAGTTTGGTGGTGTGCTAAACTGCTACGGGCAAAAGCCACAGGCGTTGCCCTATTGCATAGAACGGGCGAGCGATGCCCGATGTCAGTATCAACTTCGATGCCTTTTGGCGGGTTTGGCGGTGATCGATGAATATCGAGAACATGTTTGACAAGCCTGATGTCAAGCAGCTGGTCCACGCATTTAGCCTTTTGGACGACGAGAAAGATATCCAAGCGTTTTTGACCGATATCTGCACGCCGCGCGAGATTTGCGATCTATCGCAGCGTCTGCAGGTCGCGCGTTACCTGGACGAGGGCGAGCCCTATGTCGAGGTTCAGGCCCGTACCGGCGCTTCGTCCACCACGGTGAGCCGTGTGTCCAAGGCGCTCAACGGCGAGTACGGTGGCTATCGCAAGATCCTCATTAAGCTGGAGGATGGCGAGTAAGCCGCGCCAAAAACGAATTGTGCAAAACCGCTCCTCCGGGGGCGGTTTTTTGATCCCTTGGGGACGGAGGAAAACGGATCACCGGGTTAGACAGACCCCCTCGGTGATCCGTTTTCCTCCGTCCCCAAGGGATCAAATCTGTTGGCGTGGGGCAAATCTGTCCGCTTGGGCGGGTAGGATGGATGCATTGATTATTGCGAACGGTTTGAGCGGAGGACCATGCCTGTTCGAATCTATACCACCAATGCCGGCACGGATTTGAGCGATGCCGAGTCGGCGTTGCTTGCCGACCTTATTGCCCGCCACGGACGTGCCGTGCTGCTGGCGCCTACGTTTGCCGAGCTCGACCTGTGCCGTCATGATGCGGCGGAAGCCGGGGTTTCACTAGGTATCGACTACAAGACGCCTACATCGTGGCTTCGCTCGCTTTGGGAGCTTTTGGGCGACGGACGCGGTTTCGTGGACAACCTGCAACGCCAGATGCTGTTTTCGGACATGGTAACGCGTCTCGACGATGCCGATTTGCAGCCGCTTTCGCGCAGTCAGGGCACGGTGCGCATGCTCGCGCGCATGGCCCGCGACGTGCTGCCGGGTGTGGCGGGGACGACGGCCGAGCGATGCCGTGGAAACAATTGCCAGCCTGAGCCAAAAAGCGATGCCGAGGCTCGTGTGTTCGAGCTTTTGCGCGCATATGCGGACGGTTTGGACCGTCGAGATATGGTCGAGCCCTGCGAGGCAGCCGACATTATGGCCGGTGTCCTGGCCGATAGCCTGCCGGCGTGCACCCGCGCCGTATGCGTGCGCGGTATCACGTCGTTTACGTACGCACTGCTCGAGCTGCTGTCTGCCGTGGCGAACAATGGGGGAGAGGTCGTCGTGCTGCTTGCCCGCGAGCAGGCGGCGATGCGCGAGGAGCTTGCCGTGGCATTTGATGCCCGCGGTGTGCTGTTTGAGGTCGCGCCGCTGGGGGAGGACGCCGTCGCGTCTGATGCCGCTTGCGGGACCGCCGCTCAGCCTGCCTTTATTGAGGTCGCCGGCCCCCATGCCCGTGCTCATGTCTATGCGGACGCCATCGATAAGTTGGTGAAAGCGCACAAGGAGCCCAAGGCCGATAAAGCTACTGCAATGCCCACCGACCCCGTGCGCGTGCTCGTCGTTTCTGCCCGGGCACCCCAGCTGTTCGGTGAGCTCGCCTCTCGTCTGGCGGCTCGCCATATCGCTGCCGAGACAACTGAGTTCACGGCGTTTTCCCAATCCATTGCGGGCAGGCAGTTTGCGGCGCTTGCCGGCCTGATCGAGCGCATGAAGGCCGCCGATGAGGGCACGGCGTCAAAGACCGAGTGGTGGCCCGCGCCGGAGCTTACCGACTGGATCTACAGTCCGCTTTCGGGCGCTGATGCCGTCAATGCCCGTGCCTTCGATAAGAATATGCGTCTCTCGCGTAGCAAGACTACCGCGAGCGTTAAGAGCCTGCTGCAGAGTGTCCAAGGCCAGGTGAGGGGCGCGCGCAAGGCGGCGAGCGACGACAACTGGTTTAAGAACGTACCGTGTGTGGTTTCGGACGTGTTCCAGGCGCTGTGGCGTGACAAGCCCGTGACGGCGCTCAAGGCCATGCTTGCCGTTGCCGAGGCGTTGCCCGATCGCGCCCTTGGAGGCCTTGACGGTCAGGCTCGTCGCCAGGCGGAGGTGGCCTTGTTGCGCCACGTCATCGACATCCTTATGAATGGCGCCCGCGTGCTCGACGTGTCGCAGGCCGCGACCGTGCCCGTGCTCGATGGCATTCGCACCAAGGTGGACAAGCGTAGCACCGCCTACGATTACGAGACCTACGAGGTTGACCGTGCGCCACGTGCTCAGGTTCGTTTTGCTTCGCTTGCCGATGCGGCAGCTCTGCGCCCCGGCAGCTACGATGCCGTGCTGTTTGCCGATGTCGATCTGGACAGCTATCCGCTCTCGCACGAGGAGGGGCCGCTGGCCACGCTGACGGCGAGCCTTGGTCGCGAGGGCGTGACGCTTGAGCCCGCGGCCTTGCTGCGCGCGCGCTTTGGCCACGCGATGCAGGCGTCACGCGGCCCGGTTACGCTCGCCCGTGTGACCCACGATCGCCAGGCGCGCGAGTGCTATCCGGCTGCCGTGTGGACCGAGTTGCGGGCGCATGCCGAGGCTGACGGCGCTAAGATCGCTGACGACGCTAAGACCGCTGGTGACGCTAAAGCCGCTGGCGCCGACAAGGCGAAGTGCGTGGGTGAGGGTGATATCGTAAAGGACTTCGATCCCGCGGCAGGCGAAGGTCTCAAGCGCGAGCGCGTGACCTGTGAAGCCCCTCAGCATCTGAGTGCCGAGGCCGTGCCGTATTTGGTCCTGCGTCGTCGCGATGGCGAGGGCGAGGACGCGCCGCTCGTGCCGCGCCTGACGTCCGCCTCGCAGATCGAGGCCTATTCCACCTGCCCGCTGTGCTGGTTCGTCTCGTATCGCGTCAAACCTCAGTCCATCGATGCGGGCTTTGGCAACATGGAGAAGGGCAACTTTGTCCATGACGTGCTGGAGCACTTGCATGCACGTCTTCCGCAGGAGGGCATGGAGCGCGTGACGCCCATGAATCTGCCGCGCGCGAAGGAGCTGCTGCACGAGGTCTTTGCCGAGACCCTGGCCGAGCACGCCGGCAAGCGCGGTACCGAGGGCCCGCTGGTGCCGCTCTCTCCAGTGGAGGAGCGCCAGGCGGCCGAGATCTTGCCGCAACTGGAGGGCGTGCTCGCCTACGAGTCCGAGGCGCTCGCGCCCTTCGCGCCGCGCTACCTGGAGTTTGCGTTCAACGAGCTCCAGGTCGAGTATGCCGGTTGGCCGCTCGGTGGGCGCATCGACCGCGTTGACGTGGATGCCGAGAATCGCGCCGTGGTAATCGACTACAAGCATCGTTCGGGTGTCGAGGAGTTTAAGCTCGCCGACCCCACGGTGCGCGACGAGGAGTCGGGCGAGGCCCCCATCGACGACCCGCGCTGGCTGCCGCCCCATACCCAGACACTCATCTACGCCCAGGCCATGCGTCGGGCGCTGGGCCTAGATACCCGTGCTGCGCTCTATTTTTCGACCAAGGGCGGCAAGCCCGCGCTGCGTGGTGCGGCGAGCGCCGAGTTGCTCGAGGAAGAGCGCGGCGACGGTCGCATCCCGGGCCTCAAGAAGGGCTTTCCGGGCGAGGGCGGCAACATGGACTTCGATGCGCTGCTCGACCGCGTGGAGGCCGGCATTGCCGAGCGCTTGCACGAACTCGAGGCGGGCGACGTCGCCGCTGTCGACCCGACGTCGGCGCAAGCCGCGCATGCGCGCTGCTCGTATAACCACGAAGGAACGTTTGTAAGGAGGGACGTGTAGACCATGGATCTTTCGACCTTGATGCCGCAACAGCTGCAAGTCGTCAAAACGCTCGACCGCCCGCTGTTTGTCTCGGCAGGTGCCGGCTCGGGCAAGACCTTTACCCTCACGCGCCGCATCGTCTATGCGCTCTCGCCCGAATCCGGTCCGTTTGTCGAGCATCTGGACCAGGTGCTCGCCATTACCTTTACCAAAGACGCCGCGGCCGAGATTCGCGACCGCGTGCGCCGTGCGCTTATCGAAGAGGGTATGGACGAGGAGGCCCTGACCGTCGACGACGCTTGGATCTCGACCATTCACGGCATGTGCTCGCGTATCCTGCGCGCGCATGCGCTGGAGCTGGGCATCGACCCCGAGTTCACGGTGCTTACCGATACCGATGAGCTTATGGATCAGGCTGTCGAGCATGTGCTGGGGCGCGCGACGGCGCCCGATGCCGCGCCCGAGCTCGCCACTTCGCTTAAGGCCCTCTACGCCTGGTATCCCATGGCGGGCGAGGGCGGGTCGTTTGGCGCCGGTACCACCATCAAAGGCCTGGTGCGCGACCTGCTGGAGCTATCGAGCCAGCTTCCGGGCGGCATGGACGATGTGTGCGTGGCGCGCGGCCAGGCCGACGCCTCGGCGCTTGCCGATGCCTATCGTGCGGCGCTGGGCGCAAGCAAGGCCACGACCGAGAAAGCGCAGGTGGCACTCGACGCCATCGACGCGTTTGAGGCGAGCGGCAAAACCATGGAGGATGCGGCGCGACTCATGATGTCGTGCGGCATGCCTCGGGCGAGCAAGGCGTTTCCTAAGGAGCAGGTGGAGCTACTCAAGGCCGAGGCGGCCGATGCGTTTATCAATATCGTGCTTGCCTGCGGCGGTCCGGCGCTCGATGCGCTGGTGGCGCTTGCCCGTGCTGTGGAGGCGGAGTACCGCGCGCTCAAGGCCGGCCAGTCCGCGCTCGACAATAACGATCTGTTGCGCATGGCATACGAGGCGCTGCGCGATTATCCCGCCATCCGAGCCGCCTACGAGGGCCGCTTTAAGATGGTCATGATCGATGAGTTCCAGGATACCGACCAGATGCAGGTCGATTTGATTCGCTATCTGACGGGCGCGGGGGAGCGCGCGCTGTGCACCGTGGGCGATGCGCAGCAGTCGATCTATCGCTTCCGCGGCGCCGAGGTCGAGGTGTTCCGTCGCCAGGAGCGCAAGGTGGGATCGACGACGGCGTCCGAGACGGCTTTCGCATCCGATGCCCCCGCTGGCGAGCTCGTCAAACTCGTGCGCAACTTCCGCAGTCACGACGAGGTGCTGCGCTATGTGGCGCGCGTCTTTGACGGCGGTACCGGCGGTTTGATGCAGGGGTTCTTGGATCTTGAACCGAGCGACAAACGCAAGGACAAGCTCAAGGCAAAGGCGTCGCGCCGCCAGGCGCTGTTCGTTGCCGGCGGCAGCACCCAGGAGCGAACGCAGGCGAAAGCTCGTGCGATTGCGGAGCGGTTCCGCGCGCTTGCCGATGAAAAACAGCCCCAGGGCAGCATGGTCCTGCTGTTGGGCCGCATGACCAACGCCGATGTCTATGCGCAGGCCTTCCGCGACCAAGGGCTCGACTGCGTGATCGCAGGCGGCTCGGTCTTTGCCCAAGCCGCCGAGGTGCAGACGGTGCGCGCCCTGGTGTGCGCGCTTGCCAATCCGGCCGATACGGCGCAGGGTCTTATGCCGCTGCTGGCCTCGCCGATGTTTGCACTCGGCGCTCAGGAGTTCCTGGCGCTGGCAACCAAACTCGACGATCAGACGGGCGAGACGTCGCGCCGCAACATCGATGCGGGCATCATGAGCGATTCCGATGTGCCGGGTTTGCAGAACCTGCCGCTCGTGACGCGTGCCCGCGAGGTGCTGCGCTACGCGCTTCGTCGCGTGGGACGTGATTCGTTCGCCGCCATCGCGCGCGACGCGGTCAATGCCTCCGGCTGGTTCGTGCGCCTGGCGCAGCGCGGCCCCGAGGGGAAGGCCATTGCCGCCAACGTGCTCAAGGCGCTCGACGCCGTGGCCGAGGCAGAGGCCGAGCTCGGCAATTCTCCGCGCTCCATCGCGCTCGCCTTCGACCGCTTCTTGGCGGGCAAGGAGGCCCCGGGCGCGCTCAACGAGGAGGGTGACGGCGCGGTACGCATCATGACCGTGCATGCGTCCAAGGGTCTGGAGTATCCGGTCGTGGCGGTTGCCGAGTGTTTTGGCGTGCGCAAGCCGTCCGGTGCGGCGCAGATGGGTCGCGTCGAGGGCGGAGCGCAGGTCGTGGCGCTGCCGGCACGCTTCGACGGCGTTAAACTCGCGGACGGTACGTTCGTGAAGGGCGATGACGTCAAAAAGCAGTTTGAACACGCGTTTAAGGGCAAGGGCACGTCGCTGTGGTTGCCGCCAGAGCTTATGGAGGACGTATGCGCGACGGGCTCTCCCGCCGAGGCATTTGCCCGTCTGCGCAACGACGACCTGCAACTTTCGCTCGAAGAGCGGGCTCGTCTGCTCTATGTCGCCATGACGCGTGCGCGCGAGCTGGTGATCTTGGCGATGGATGCCGGCGTGAGCCGTGGCAAGGTGACGGCGCCGACCTTCGACGTCGAGATCGATCTGACCTACGACGTGCTGCGCCGCATCCTGCCGGCCGACAGTCTGGACATGCCGCAGCTCGATAGCGACCGTTTGGTGTTCGACAACTCCAAGCCGGGCGACTACGAGCTTATCTCGCTGGCGGACTTTACGTTTGGCGAGCAGGCGTTTGAGGCCACCGCTTCGCTGGATGTCGAGGGCAGGCTTGTTCGCGGCGATGCCGATGCCGCCGATAATGCTGCGCGCTCAACCGTGCCCGGTCCTGCCGACCCCAAGCCCGATTCGTTTGAGCTTGTGTATCCCCAGGCAGTGGGCGTGCGCATGGGCATCTGTCCGTATCCGATGCGTGATTCGTATAGCTACTCGTCAATCGCCGCGGCGCTCCATGCCGAGACGGAAGATCGTGCCGCCGAGGCACACGTGCCCATGGACGAGGTCGGCGATGATGCGGAGTCGGATGGCTCGGAGATGACGGATGCAGACGTGGCCGCCGTTGGGCCCGCCGGCAACCCCATGGCGCTGGGCTCGGCGTTCCACGCCGCTTGCCAGTGGCTCATCGAGATGGGTGCCGATGCGCTGCCCGCTGCGCGCGCCGATGCGCTGGCGCGCCTGTGGCGCCTGACGCCGGAGCAGCGCGAGCGCTTCGATGTCGCCCTGAATCGCTGGCTCAAGTCGGCTGTTCGTGCTGACCTGCTCGCGTGGCCGTGCGTTCGTGCTGAGGTGCCGTTCTTTTCGCTGGGCTGCGAGGACGAGGACATCGCTCGCTACGGTGCATATGCCGAAGGCGCCATCGACGCTTTGGCGACGAACCCGGCCGATCCGTCACGCGCACTGGTCATCGACTACAAGACGGGCGGCACGCCGGATGAGACGCCCGACCAGCTGCTCGAGAAGCACGCCCTGCAGGCGCGCGTCTACGCTGATGTTCTGCACAAGGCGGGCTTTGAGGCCGTGACCGTCAAGTTCGTCCGCGTGGAGCAGCCGGATCCAACCATCTTCGTCGAACCCGCCGAGCCCCAAGTAGTCACCTACAACTTCTAGTCCTCAGATAACTTGCGGTGGAATAGTTCCTGCATTGCGGCCCAGGTGGCCCAAGCGGGAACTATTCCACCGCAACTGCAAGAGGAGCCGTGTGGGTTTGGCTAGGTTCGGGTGCCGTCCGCGCCGTGCGGTAAAATCGTTCAGTCAGAACACGAACCCGCATCGGAGCTCATCACATGGCATTCGTCCATCTGCACAACCACACTGTCTTTTCCATGCTCGACGGCGCAACCCGTATCCAGGATATGGTCAACCGTGCCGTTGAGCTGGGCATGCCCGCCGTGGCCATTACCGACCACGGCTACATGTATGGCGTGCCCGACCTGGCGCTGGCCTGCGACGCCGTCAACCACAACACGCCCGAGTACAAAACCTGGAGCCACGACAAGGCCTTCTTGGAAAAGGACCGTCGTGACGAGCTGGTGGAGCCCGATCCCGAGGAAAACCCGCGCGAGCATGCCCAGTATGTGAAGGACATGGCCATGTGGGACGAGAAGGGCAATATCGACGAGCTCAAGCCGCCCCTGGTCATCAAACCCATCTTTGGCTGCGAGGTCTACTTTACGCCGGACGAGACCCTTGCCCGCGACCACAAGCCCGAGCTCTACCACATGATCCTTCTGGCCAAGGACCAGGAGGGCTATGTCAACCTGATGCAGACGGTTTCCGAGGCCGCCGTGCAGGGCTTTTACTACAAGCCGCGCGTGACGCTCGACAACCTGCGCCGCCACGCCAAGGGCATGATCTGCACGAGCGCCTGCATCGCGGGCATCATCCCCAAATACATCGACCGCGGCGACATGGAAGGCGCCATCAAGTGGGCCGAAACCTTCCGCGACACCTTCGATCCCGGCGACTTCTATATCGAGATTCAGGAACACGGCATTACCACCGATAATGGCCTGACCGACGAGCAGATGGACCGTACGCTCATCGACATCGCCAAACAGGTGGGCGTCAAGGTCATCGCTACCAACGACTTTCACTACCTGCGCCGCGAGGACGCGCCCGTGCAGGACGTCATCATGTGCATCGGCATGAACGCCAAGGTCGACGACCCCAACCGCATGCGCATGACCGGCTCGGAGTTTTATATGAAGACCGAGGAGGAGATGCGGGCGATGTTTCCGTATTGCCCCGAGGCCTGTGACAACACGCTCGAGATTGCCGACAAGTGCTACGTGGAACTGGACTGGGACTCCATCATCCTGCCGCGCTTCCCGTTGCTCGATCCCGGCGAGACGCACGAGAGCCAGTTCCGCCGCGAGTGCGAGAAGGGCCTGCGCCAGCACTACGGTGACGACTGGGCCACGCGCGAGATCGGCGGCGTCAACATCAAAGAGCGCTTTGAGTACGAATACAAGGTCATCTGCGACAAGGGCTTTGCCGCCTACTTTTTGATCGTCGCCGAGTACGTGCAATGGGCCAAGGACAACGGCATCGGCGTCGGCCCCGGCCGTGGCTCGGCCGCCGGCGCTATCGTCGCCTACGCCATGAACATCACCGCGTTTGACCCGCTCGAGAACGGCCTGATGTTCGAGAGGTTCCTGTCCCCGCAGCGTACCGAGATGCCCGATATCGATATGGACTTCGACGATGAGCGGCGCCTCGAGGTCGTGGAGCACGTTCGCCAGCTCTACGGCCCTGAGAAGGTCACCCACGTCATCACCTACTCGACCATTAAGGCCAAACAGGCCATCAACGATGCCGCGCGCGTTCTGGACTACCCGGTCTACATGGGCCAGCGCCTGTCCAAGATGGTCTCGAGCGACCCCAAGGTCAAGCTCAAACAGGTACTCGAAAAACAACCCGGCAAAGAGGATCTGTTTAACCCCGACTTTGCCGAGGCCTATAAAAAGGACGACGACGCCCGCCGCATCATCGACACGGCGCTCTCGATTGAGGGCCTCACCCGTGGCGAGGGCGTGCACGCGTGCGCCGTTCTGATCTGCCGCGACCCCGTCAACGAGCATGTGCCCACCAAGCTCGACACCAAGGGCGGCGTCGAGATTACCCAGTACGAGGGCCATACCGTTGCCGACATGGGCCTGCTCAAGATGGACTTCCTGGGCCTGCGCACGCTGACGGTTATCTCCAAGGCCAAGGCAAACATCAAAAAGAACTTCGGCATCGACATCAAAGAGGAAGAGATTCCCTTTGACGATCCCGAGATCTTTAAGCTCATGGGCTCCGGCCACACCGCCGGCGTCTTCCAGGTCGAGTCCGCCGGCATGACGGCCACGATCAAGAACATGAAGCCCACCGAGTACAAGCACGTCGTGGCATTGATCGCTCTGTACCGCCCGGGCCCGCTGGGCGCCGGCATGGTTTCGTCCTACATCAACCGTATGAACGGCAAGGAGCCGGCCGTCTCCTACGACGACCGCCTGGACGATATCCTGGGCGAAACCTACGGCACCATGGTCTACCAGGAGCAGGTTATGCTCATCTCCGTCGAGATGTGCGGCTTCTCCAAGGGCGAATCGGACTCGCGTATCCGTAAGCCCGTGGCTAAGAAAAAGATCAAGCTGCTCACGTCGACGGTGCTCCACTGGGAGGATGGCTCGGACGAGACCACCTACGACCACTGGATGAACGGTGCTATCAAGAACAACTACACGCGCGAGGTCGCCCAGAAGATTTGGGACGATGTTCTCGAGTTCGCGTCTTACGCCTTTAACAAGTCGCACTCCGCCGGCTACGCCATCCTGGTTATGCAGACGGCGTGGCTTAAGGCGCACTATCCGCACGAGTACATGGCGGCCGTTCTGACGTCCTACACGGGCAAGACCGACAAGATCGTTCATTACGTCTCGGCGTGCCGCCACGACGGCATCCCCGTGCTGTCGCCAGATGTCAACGAGTCCGGTACCGAGTTCACGGCTACCAAGGAGGGCGTGCGCTTTGGTCTGGCCGGCATCCGCGGCGTGGGCACTGGCGTGGCGCAGGCGATTATCGCTGAGCGCGAGGCGGGCGGCCCGTTTAAGACGCTGCACGACTTTGTCGAGCGCGTGGACTCGAGCCAGGCCAACCGTCGCGTGATCGAATCGCTCATCAAGGCAGGCGCCTTCGACTCCACGGGGTATCCGCGTCGCCAGATGATGCACTTTGTGGATAAGAACAACCCCGAGAACATCATCGATGCCGCCGTGAAGCGCCAAAAGGATCGCGCGAGCGGCCAGACGTCGTTCTTCGATATGTTCGGCGACGTTGAGGGCTCGGGCTTTGAGGTGAGCGTGCCCGATCCGGACGGCCAGGAGTGGGACCGCCACCTTAAGCTGAGCCAGGAGAAGGAGGTTCTGGGCATCTATGTCTCGGACCATCCGTTGCGCCCGTTTGAGTATGCGCTAGCCAAGGCGCGCGACTTCTCGTTCTCGCAGATCGACACCGGTTACGAGGTGCAAAACCCTACGGGCGGTACCATCAACCAGGAGATTCCCGAGGGCAAGGCGCTGTGGTGGGCCGGTATGGTCTCGAGCGTGTCCAAGCGCGTGACCAAAAACGGTGACCCCATGGGCATCGTGCAGCTCGAGGACATGGAAGGTGAGGCCACGGTCGTGGTGTTCCCCAAGACCTACAAGGAGGCCGAGGGGTACCTGTACGGCGAGGTCGATCCCGAGACCGGCGCGCAGCTGTCCGATGCGTTTGTGCGCATTAAGGGCAAGCTTGAGCGCTCGGACCGCGGCGATCAGATCATCGCGCAGGAGATCGTGCCACTGGAGCTTAATGAGGAGAACAACAAGCCCAAGGTGTTTGAGGTCATGGTGCCCAACAGCCGCTTTAGCCAGGGCAATATGGCGCGTCTTGCCACGGTGCTTACCGCCAACCCGGGCGGCGACCGCGTGGAGATCTTTATCGAGCAGGTGGACGGGCGTGTGCTGCGTGCCGAGGTGCCGGCCAAGGTCAACGCACGCTCGATTCCGCTGTTGGCAGAGGCAAAAGCCATCGTGGGTAACCAGGGTCGCGTGACGGTGATCTAAGGGCGACCTTGCTGGTCCGCGCGAGATTGGAGGAAGTGATGGCGCAGGGGACGTTTGTGCAGGCGCTTCGTAAGGAGGCGGCGCTCAGCAGTACCTTTATGAAGGGGCGCTCGCTCATGCTCAACGGCGCCGTGCTGTCGTTCGAAGACTCCGGCTCGCGCTTCTCCAAAAACGTGAACATCGAGGGCTCGGTGCGCGGCTCGCGCGGCGACCTGTACAAGACGCACGTGGCGCTCGACATGGACGAGCACGAGGTTATCGACTACGACTGCGATTGCCCGGCCGCCTTTCGCTATTCCGGCATGTGCAAGCACGCCATCGCCACGGCGCTGGCGTATCTGGATGCCAGCGGCGCCGAGCCCGTCGAGGGCCTGCGCACACCGGTCCGCACGTTTACAGTACCGCCCGCACAGTCCAAGCAGCCCACGCGCCCCGCGCCCACCGCATCTGCGGTCAACCCCAACTTTCCCTTCCCGGCGCCCGTCCCCACGAGCCCGAGCCTTGTGGCGGCGCTTTCCGATCTTTCGGACGCGCGCATGGACGAGCTCGCGGTCATGCGCCGCAAGCTTGCCAGCACCATTGACCCCGATGCGCCCAAAGCGGTGCTGGAGCCCTCGCTGGTGCCGTACTACAATCCGCTGTTTGCCGATCGTTTTAACTGGGCGCTCGAGTTTCGCATTCGTAGCGGTTCGGTGTCCTACGTGGTTAAGGATATCGACGGCATGGCCGATGCCTATGTGCGCGGCGGTACGTTCTCCTATGGCAAGAAGCTTACGTTTGCCCATGTGCCCGAGGCTTTCGATGACGTGTCGACAAAGCTGCTCGACTTTATCGCAATGACGGTCGCCTACCTAGGCGATATTACGAGCTCGCGCTCGGCGTCGTACGACTTTGCCCGCAGCGGCTTTGTCGCCGAGCGTCAGTTGCCGGTATCCGAGCATTCCATCGTGTCCGTGCTGGACCTGCTGCGCGGCAGGACCATGTCCTTTGAGCCTGCTTGGTCGCGGGGGACGACGACGCATCGCTCCTACGAGGTGGCAGTCGAACCGCCGCCGCAGGGGGAGGGCGAAGTCCCGGCTAAGCGTCCGCCGCTCCTTGCCGCCAAGATTGCACCGGCGGCGGGAGGCAGCTACGACTTGCGCCTGCCGGCCGATACGTACTGCTTTGTTGCTGGTGACGCAGCCTATCTGGTCGATACGCGCCGCGCGCGCCGTACCGACATGGCGTTTGCCCAACATGCGGCGCCGTTCCTGTCGCACTTGTTGCCCTGCCGCACGCCGGTCCATATCGCTGCCGACCAGGTGGGCGAGTTCTGCCGCATGGCACTGCCTATCTTGCGCGACTACACCGACCTGACCGCTCCCGCCGTACTTGACGCCGTGGCGCCCGAGCCGAGCTTTGCCATGGCGATTGGCGTCGACGATGGCCTTGTGACCTGCAAGATTACGGTGGCCTACGGCGACTGGTCGACAGATCTCTTTAGCCTTGGTGCTCCGGGCAGTCCTTTCGAAGAGCAACGCCCCGGCGTTCCGCCCCGCGATACGCTGGCGGAGTTTCGCGTTATGGACACGGCTGCCATGTACTTCGATTTCCGCGAGGGCGGCCTGGCGTTTGAGGAGCGCGATGACGAGAGCCTGTTCCACTTGCTGACCGAGGGCCTGTCTGCCCTGTCCGAGCTGGGCGAGGTCATGCTCAGCGACCGCCTGCGCCAGATTTCGGTCCGCCCTGCGCCCAAGCTCTCGGTGCGCGCCACCGTCAAGAGCAACTTGCTTGACGTCGAGCTGGGTGCGAGCGGGCTTTCGGCGGGCGACCTTGCCATCTATCTGGACTCGTATAAGCGCCACCAGACGTTCGCGCGCCTTACGTCCGGCGACATCGTTCGCCTGGATGAAGGTGCCCGCGCTGCGTTTGGCCTTGCTGAGGACTTGGGCGTCGATGCCGTCGACCTGCTCGACGGCGTGTCGCTTCCCGCATCGAGTACCCTGTTCGTCGACAACATGCTTGCGCGCACGCCCGCGCTCGAAGCCGATCGCGACGCTGCATTCCGTCGCACCGTCGAGCGCTTGGATACGCTCGGCAAGATGGACTTTACGGTGCCGGTCTCGCTCAAGGCCACACTGCGCGGCTATCAGGTCGACGGCTACCAGTGGCTCGGCTCGCTCGAGCATCTGGGCCTTGGCGGCATTTTGGCCGATGATATGGGTCTGGGCAAAACGCTGCAGATGATCGCGCACATTCTGGCGCGCGTGGAGGCGGGGGACACCAAGCCCACGCTCGTGGTATGCCCCGCGTCGCTCGTGTACAACTGGGCTGCCGAGTTGGAGCGCTTCGCCCCCTCGATTGATGTGTGCGCCATCGTGGGCGCCAAGGCCCAGCGTCGCGTGCAAATTGCCGGTGTCGCCGAGCACAACGTGGTCGTGACGTCGTATGACCTCATGCGTCGCGACATCGACGAATATGTCGAGCAGGACTTTGCCCGCGTAGTGCTCGACGAGGCCCAGTACATTAAAAACCCGCTCACCCAGGTGGCTCGCGCTGCAAAGCGCCTGCCGGCCGGCGTGCGCTTTGCCTTGACGGGCACGCCCATCGAAAACCGCCTGTCCGAGCTTTGGAGTATCTTCGACTTTTTGATGCCGGGTCTTCTGGGCACGCGCGACTCATTTGCCAAGCGCTTTGAGAGCCCCGTCGAGCATGCCGAGGGCGACAGTGCCGCTCGTCTGCAGGCGCTCGTGTCGCCGTTTGTGCTGCGTCGCGTCAAGGAAGATGTGGTGGCCGATCTGCCCGAGAAGATCGAGGATACGGTGATGGCACAGCTTGCCGGCGAACAGCGCAAGCTCTACCTGGCCAACCAAGACCTCATCGCCCAGCAGGTGCAGCACCGCGAGGCCGGGGAGTTTAAGAAAGATAAGCTCAAGGTGCTCGCCGAGCTCACCAAGCTGCGCCAGATCTGCTGCGACCCGCGTCTACACTACGAGGATTACAAGGCGGGGAGCGCCAAGCTCGATACGTGCATGGAGCTCGTGCACGGCGCACTCGACGGCGGGCATCGCATCCTGTTGTTCAGCCAGTTTACGGGTATGCTCGATATCATCGGCAAGCGCCTGTCTAAGGAGGACATCGCCTTCCTTAAGCTCACGGGCGCTTCGTCCAAGGAGAGCCGCGCCAAGATGGTTGCGCAGTTCCAGGCAGGCGAGGTGCCGGTGTTCTTGATTTCGCTCAAGGCGGGCGGTGTTGGCCTTAATTTGACGGCTGCCGACGTGGTCATCCACTACGACCCGTGGTGGAACGTGGCCGCGCAGGACCAGGCGACCGATCGCGCCCACCGCATTGGCCAGCAGCACACCGTGACCGTGTACAAGCTCATCGCCAAGGACACGATCGAGGAGCGCATTATGCAGATGCAGGAGTCCAAGCGCGATCTGGTTAACAGCGTGCTCGGCGGCGATGGCATCTCATCGGCACTGTTCACGCGCGAGGATGTTCTGGCACTGCTCGGTGGCGACGGTCGCTAACTTGCGCATGCCGATGGGTGCCAGGACAGGTACTCGGAATTGCCTGAGCGCCCTGGACTCTGCCGAGCCCCTCGATATGTGTTCATTTGCCATGCCGTGGATGGTTCGCCTACCTTTGGGCATAAGAAGCATCAGGAATATTGGCACATCAGCAAAGGAGAACATCATGGCGAAATTCTTTAAGGACTCCGACGGCAAGCTCGTTGCCGCCCTTGGCGACGGCGTTGCGACCCCTGCCGGCTGCACGGAGCTGACGGCAAACACCGAGGATGCGGCGCACGAGAAGCACGTGCCTGTTGTCGAGATCGAGCGCGACGGCCACGTCATTCGCGCGCGCGTGGGCTCGACGGAGCACCCCATGCTGCCCGAGCACTACATCGAGTGGATCGCGCTTGAGGCCGAGGGCCGCCTGGAGGTCCATTACCTTGAGCCCGGCATGAAGCCCACGACGTTTTTCGCTGGCGGCTCCAAGACCGGTACTGTCTATGCCTACTGCAACCTGCATGGGCTGTGGTCCGCGACGTTCTAGGAGCGCGCCCCCGCTCGGGGTATCATAGCTAGCATATGCACATGCGAGCGCCGGCTGCATTATGCGGCCGGCGCTTTTACTACGACAACGACGATTTACGACGGAAAGGGCTGGGCCATGAAGCTCGCACTTGCACAGATCGATATGCGCTTGGGTGACATCGAGGGCATTTGCGGCCGCATCGAGGACCAGGCTCGCCTGGCCCATGAGCGCGGCGCGCGCGTGCTGTGCGTTCCGGCCCCGCTCTTTATGGGTGCCATGCCGGGCAGCCTGGTGGGCGCTGCCGATTTTGAGCACGATATGCTGACGGGCCTGACGGGCGTTGCCGAGCGCATCCAAGAGCTCGATATGATCTGCATCGTGCCCGCTGCGGTTTCGTTTGAGGGCCGGCCCCTGCTTGACTATATGATGCTTAAGGATGGTCGCGTGGTGCCTGCGCGCGCAAGTATTGCCCTGCAGCGCGGTGAGAACAACGACACACGTTGGGCACCGCCGGTGTTTGACGTGGACGGCGTGCGCATCGCCGTGGTGTTTGACCTGGATCGCGAGCTCGAGATGCTGCCGACCGGTGTCGACCTCATTGCCTATTTCCAATTCAACGCGTTTGACATGACCGATCGCGAGACCGCCGCCGTCGCCGCCGTGCGCAGCGGTGCCTACCGCAAGATCGCCTCCAAGCGCAGCGTGTGGTTTGCCTGCATGGCGCCGGTCGGCGCCTATGACGAGTCGGTGTATACCGGCGGGTCGTTTGTGCTCGACGATTGCGGTCGCGTGGTGGCCCAGGCGCCGTGTTTTGAGGAGAGCCTGCTGGTTCAGGAGATTCAGCGCGGCGTGATGCTCGATGCCCTGGAGGACCATGAGCTGCCCCAGTTTCGCTCCGAGGAGTGGTTGTGGCAGGCGCTGGTGCTTGCCGTGCGCGACAATGCCCGCGCCCGCGGTGCGTCGCGTGCCGTGGTGGCGCTCGAGGGCGATTTGCCGTCGTCCCTGTTGGCAGCGCTTGCCGTCGATGCCTTGGGTCCTCGTAACGTAATTGGCTTAGTGCTGGGGCGTAATCGCATCTTTACGCCGGCGCAGGAGGAGGCAGAGGCCGCCCGCTGTTCTGCTGTGCGCTCAATCGCCGAGCGCCTACACATTCGCACCGTCGAGCGCGATGCGCCGGATGCGGCGCGCGTGCTCGACCGCGACGTGTCGGCGGGCGATGCCGAACGCCTGCGTTCGCGTGCGCTGGGCCTGATGCTCGAGGATACGGCGCTCGAGCTGGGCGCCATGGCGTTGAGCCCGCTTTCCAAGACTGAGTATGCACTGGCGGCGCCCGCGCTGTCCGGCGGCTACCAGGGCGATTTTGCGCCCTTTGGCGACGTGTATCTGTCGACGCTCGAGTTTGTGGCACGCGTGCGCAACCGCACCTCGGCCGTGGTGCCCCAAGAGCTCGTGACGCTCAACGCGGTAGAGGATTGCATGGATCGCGTGCTGGCGCAGGCACTCTCGGCGCTCGCCGGCCCGGTTGATATGCTCGATCGCGCGGCGCAGCTGCTGGGCGGGCTTGAGCCGGGCGAGGTCGATGGTGCGCTCGAGTCGCACGTGGACCGCAACCGCCCCTTTGATGACATCCCGATGGCCGCCGCCAAGCCCGAGGCCTGCTCGCTGCTGCTGATGCTCGTGCGCCAAGGTGAGGCTGCTCGTCGCATGCTACCGACGGCGCCGATCGTTTCGGCCCGTTCGTTTGCCGAGCGCGCCTGGCCGTACATGCTTGCGTGGTCCGATCTGGGTCTCAACGGTAAGGAGCGCATGGCGGTTGATTCGCTGGCGCGCGCCGAGGTGCGCCGTTTTGCCGACGACGATACGAGTGACCGTATGCGCGGCGAGATGATGGGCTTATTAGGCGAGCTGTTGGGTATTTCGCCCGAGCAGATGGAAGAGCTGCGCTCCGAGGACGGTCAGCGTCGTTTGCATGAGGGCATGAAAAAGTTTGAGGGTGAGGTCCAGGACGCCATCGAAAAAATGATGGGCGGCCAGGGCGGACCGCAGGGTGGGCCCCGGGGAGGTCCGATGCCGCATCCGCCGGTTGACCCCCGACAATTTCCATTCTTCTCGCAGAACTAAACTGAGAATAGGATTCGCTTCCAACCCCGACACTTCAACTAAGTACCTTGGCCCCGTTGTGTTATTCTAGAACAGACGTTCGTGAATGATGCGCGGGGCCTTGCCTTGCGCTGTGCTTGTGACGAGGGGAGGTCGGCTTGGTTATTTTGGGTATCGACCCTGGTTTGGCCCATACGGGCTGGGGGATTATCGAGGAGCGATGTGGCGAGGTTCGCTGCCGTGCCTACGGTTGTATCGAGACCAGCGCGGGCAGCCCGCTCGCGGTGCGCCTGTCGCATATTGCCCGCGATCTCAAGGGCGTCGTCGAGCGCTATCGCCCCGATACCGCTGCTATCGAGAGCATTTACTTTGGCGCTAACGTCCGCTCGGCCATCCCCACGGCGCATGCCCGCGGTGCCGCGCTCGTGGCGCTTTCGGAGTGCGCGCTCGAGATTGGCGAATACACACCCATGCAGATCAAGCAGGCCGTGGTGGGTACGGGCGCTGCGGATAAACGGCAGGTTGCCTACATGGTGCGCACGCTCACGCAGCTCGATCACGACCCTCACCCAGACCATGCCGCCGATGCCCTGGCCTGCGCCATCTGTCACGTTAACCTAAGCCGCACCCGGGCGCTTACCGGCGGCGAGTTCTATCAACAGAGAGGAACCGGATACTGATGATCTCCCAGCTCCATGGAACGCTTGTCGAGGCCACGATGAGCTCGGCCGTCGTCGATGTATCGGGCGTAGGCTTTGAGCTTGGCATATCTGGCAGCACTGCTGCCACGCTGCCCACGCCCGGCGGTGAGGTTCGCCTCTATACCCGCATGCAGGTGCGCGAAGACGCCATGACGCTCTTTGGCTTTGCCTCCAAGGACGAGCGCACGATGTTCGATCGGCTCGTGTCCGTCTCGGGCGTTGGCCCGCGCCTGGCGCTCGCCGTGCTTTCCACCTATACCGTGGGACAGCTGTATTCCCTGGTAATGGCCGAGGATGACAAGGGCATGGCCAAGGTGCCCGGTGTAGGCAAAAAGACCGCCCAGCGCCTCATCTTGGAGCTCAAGAGTACCTTTGCCAAGGATAAGGGCTTTGTTCCGGTCGACGTAATCCCCGGTCAGGTTGCGATGCCGGTTCCCGCCGCCGCTCCCTCGGCGATCGATGATGCCCACGCGGCGCTCCTTTCCATGGGCTTTAGCCCGCAGGAGACCGAGGTTGCCCTGAGCGGGTATGATGGGCAGGATATGCGTGTCGAGGATCTGCTCGGCGCGGCGCTTAAGCGACTCGGAATGGATGCGTGATGTGGGAAGCCGATGACTCTCAGGACCTGTGGGCGACGTCCGGCAACTCGCCGGCGGCATCCATGGCGCACGGTGAGCGCATGGTGGGCTCGGAGCTGACGCCCGAAGACCTCGATGTCGATCGTACCCTGCGTCCCCAGCGCCTGGACGACTACTGCGGTCAGGAGCATATCAAACAGAGCCTTCGTGTGCTGATCGAGGCGGCGCAGAGCCGTGGCGAGACGCTCGACCACGTGATCTTCTCGGGTCCTCCGGGCCTGGGCAAGACCACGCTGGCTACCGTTATCGCCAACGAGCTGGGCGCTCAGATCAAGACGACAAGTGGTCCGGCTATCGCGCGTACCGGTGACCTGGCAGCTATCCTGACTAACCTGCAGCCGGGTGACGTGCTGTTTATCGACGAGATTCACCGTCTTAACCGTTCGGTCGAGGAAGTCCTGTATCCCGCTATGGAGGACTTTGCGCTCGATATCGTGATCGGTAAAGGCCCGGCCGCTCGCTCGATTCGCCTAGATATCCCCAAGTTTACGCTGGTGGCTGCCACGACCCGTTCGGGCATGTTGACCGGCCCGCTTCGCGACCGCTTTGGCATTTCGTATCGCCTGGACTACTACACGGTCGAGGAGCTTGCCCAGATTGTGACGCGCTCGGCGACCATCCTGGGCGTGACGATCGACCATCCGAGCGCGCTCGAGATCGGCTCGCGCTCGCGTGGCACGCCGCGCTTGGCCAACCGTCTGCTCAAGCGTGTGCGCGACTATGCGCAGGTGCGCGGCAACGGTCCTATTGAGCTTGATATTTGCCGTCAGGCGCTCGAGTTCTTCGAGATCGATGAGCTTGGTCTGGACTGGATGGATATTCGCATCTTGGAGACGCTCGCCAAGACGTTCTCCGGCCGTGCCGTGGGCCTGACGACCCTTGCCAGCGCGGTGGGCGAGGACCCGGGTACGCTCGAGGATGTCTATGAGCCCTATCTGCTGCAGTGCGGCTTGATGATTCGCACGCCCCAGGGCCGCCAGGCAACGCTGCGCACCTTTGAGCACTTGGGCATCGAGCCAGCCGTTTAGAGGCGGGTTTGTTTTGGCTGGTCTGTAGGCTATCGCTGAGCATTGGATAAACATATCGCCATTCATCGGTTACGGGTGCTTTAGCATTGCGCGCCCGTGCTATGCTGAATTGGTCTTTTTCTCATCCGGTAACGAAAGGACCGCCCATGCCTACTGACATCGAAATCGCACGTTCCGTCACGCCGCTGCCCATTACCGAGGTGGCTAAGAACGCCGGCGTCGACGTAAAGCACCTGATTCCGTACGGCTTCGACAAGGCTAAGGTCGACTATTCACTGCTCAACGAGCCGACCAATCACCAGGCCAAGCTCGTCCTCGTGACCGCCATCAACCCCACGCCCGCCGGCGAGGGCAAGACCACCACGACCATCGGTCTGGCCGATGGCCTGCGCCGTCGCGGTGTCAAGAGCGCCGTGGCCCTGCGCGAGCCTTCGCTCGGTCCCGTCTTTGGCGTAAAGGGCGGTGCCGCCGGCGGCGGTTGGGCTCAGGTCATCCCCATGGAGGACATCAACCTGCACTTTACCGGCGACTTCCACGCTATCGGTGCCGCCAATAACCTGCTGGCCGCCATGCTCGACAACCATATTCAGCAAGGCAACCAGCTCGGTATCGACGTCAAGCGCATCACCTGGAAGCGCGTCGTCGACATGAACGACCGCCAGCTGCGCCATGTTATCGACGGCATTGGCGGCAAGGCCCAGGGCGTGCCGCGCGAGGATGGCTTCGATATCACCGTTGCCTCCGAGGTCATGGCAATCCTGTGCCTGTCCACGAGCATCAGCGACCTCAAGGAGCGCCTGGGTGAGATTGTCGTCGGCTACAGCTATGCCGGCGAGCCCGTCCGCGCCCGCGACCTCAAGGCCCAGGGCGCCATGGCTGCGCTGCTTAAGGATGCGCTCAAGCCCAATTTGGTGCAGACGCTCGAGGGTACGCCCGCTTTTGTCCACGGCGGCCCCTTCGCCAACATCGCCCACGGCTGCAACTCCATCATGGCCACGCGTATGGCTATGCGTTTTGGCGATGTCGCCATTACCGAGGCAGGCTTTGGTGCCGATCTGGGTGCCGAGAAGTTCCTCGACATCAAGTGCCGCATGACGGGCGTCCGCCCCAGCGCCGTCGTGATTGTCGCCACCGCCCGCGCGCTTAAGTACAACGGCGGCGTTGCCAAAGCCAACCTTAACGACGAGAACCTCGAGGCCCTCAAGGCCGGTATGCCCAACTTGCTGCGCCACGTTGACAACATTCAGAATGTCTACGGCCTGCCCTGCGTGGTCGCCATCAACCGCTTCCCGACGGACACCGAGGCCGAGCTTGCGCTCATCGAGTCCGAGTGCCAGAAGCTCGGCGTTAACGTTAAGCTTTCCGAGGTCTGGGCCAAGGGCGGCGAGGGCGCGCTCGAGCTGGCCGACGAGGTCATGCGTCTGATCGAGCAGCCGAGCGAGCTCAAGTTTGCCTACGAAGACGGCGCCGATGTTGCCGATGCCCTCGAGGCCGTTGCTACCAAGGTTTACCGCGCCGATGGCGTCGACTTTACCCCGGCTGCCAAGCGCCAGCTCGCCGAGCTGCGCGAGAACGGCTTTGGCAACCTGCCGGTGTGCGTGGCCAAGACGCAGTACAGCTTTAGCGACAACGCCAAGGCCCTGGGCGCTCCCGAGGGCTTCCGCATCACCGTGCGCGAGCTCAAGGTTTCCGCCGGCGCCCACTTTGTGGTCGCGCTGACTGGCAGCGTTCTGACCATGCCGGGCCTGCCCAAGGTCCCCGCGGCCGAGAATATCGACGTCGACAACGACGGCAACATCACCGGCCTGTTCTAAGCCTGCTGCTCATAGCCGCTTGCCCGCCCCGCCGCGCCTACCAAGGCCCGGCGGGGCTTTTTGATCCCAAGGGGACGGAGGAAAACGGATCACCGCACAGGGCCAACCCCCTAAGTGATCCGTTTTCCTCCGTCCCCAAAGGATCATTTTTTCGGCGGCAATGTTGCGCAACAAGGTTGGGGATTTCTCTCGTACGGTGCAGTTGGAAGAACCGCGCGGGCGCATTGCGGCTGCGACGAGAGACGGGAGATGCGATGTATTGCACCAAGTGCGGAGCTCAGATACCCGATGACTCCATGTTTTGTACGAGTTGCGGATCACGCGTGGACGGAGTTGAGGACCAGACGGAGCCTGTGGCGTTTCCGGTAGAGGATGCGCCGGCGACCGCTCCTGCGGGGCAGCACGCTCCTCAGGATGTCCCGTCTCCTGTGATCGCGGAACGTTATTATGGGTCTCCTACGACCGAGCCCGACGAGGCTACTCGGTCGTTTGATTCGGCGCCCCAGCTCAAGAAGCTCAAGCACAGTGGCCGCATCGTCGCGGCCGTTATCGGCGGCGTGGTCATTGTCGCCATTGTCGCCGCTATCGTGATCGTGCCGCGTATCGGCGCGTCGTCCGAGGTAACTTCGGGTAGCAAGGGCTATGTTGTCTGCGCGCGTGAGATCAAGATCCTGCCCAAAAACAGCAAAGGAAAAAAGCTCAAGAGCTATACCGTCGAGCTGGCGCCCGTGAATGGCAAGGGCAAGAGTTACACCATTAAGGTCGATGGCGAGGATGGCTTTGCCATAGAGGACTTTGGCGAGCTGCCCGACCAGAAATATCAGATGACCATTACCTCGGGCAAGGGCAAAAAGAAGAGCACCAGCACCATGAAGGTGAACTACGCCAAGGAAGACTCGGGCGCCCCCAAGAGCGTCGAGCTCACGCAGTCCAAGAAGGAGGCCAAGGCCTCTGCCAAGGCAGCGGTCAAGATGGCAAACGAGCTGTTCACCGATAAGATCCTTGAGTACCAGAAGAAGTACGGCGAGGGTGAGGCTGTCGAGGTTTCTCAATCGACGTATGGAGCCCAGGGCGTTGCTTTCGCTAAACTCGTCGATTTTGACGGTGATGGTCAGGACGAACTCCTGATTGAGTATTCTGACGAGCCGCTCTTCAACACTAATGGCGCCACTGCAGCTAAGGCCGAAGTTTGGGCATACCGCGACGGCAAAATCGAGAAAGTATATGAGCCCGATATCTGGGTTGACGTTATGTGCGTTGGCGTTTCGCTCCGTGTATTCGATTACGATGGCACCTATGGGTTCAGGCGATATTTGCATGACGGGGAAAAGATCAACGTCAAAGAGGTTCCAGTCGGGATGAACGAATCTCGTGATGGCTATGAGTGCGAATTCGATGCCTACGATGGTAAGGCGTTTAGCGCCGTTGCCGGTCCGGCACCGATAAGCGATTCGAAGATTGCCGGCACCAATGAAGTGTCCGAGCTGAGCGCCGTGCTTACCGGCACCGAGGAGAGTGTAGCCAGCACCATCGCAACGGTCGCCACGACGCTGGAGCAGCTGAAGTCGAAGGACTCTGACGATGCGCAGGCGAGCTATGAGGCCGTCTCTGCCACGCAGGATGTCAACTTTACGGCTGCGGTTGGCGAAGGCCCGCTGAATCCGTCCCCCCATGATATATCGTTGTCCTCGATACTGGTGAGTTTGACTGCATGGCATGGGATACCCACGACTTGGTTGCGCATGCCTTCGATTCGAGCTATTCCTGCGGTCAGGATGTAACGCCCGAGCGAGCCAAGGCCACGTACGTACCCAATGAGTAAGGTAGGCCGCGAGGGATAAATTGAACTGTCCCCGGTGACGCAAAATGCAGCGCCACCGGGGACTTTTTGATGCAAATGGGCTCCGAAACAAGCTATCTGGGCCAGCCGCGCCACGAAAAGCGCCCATCTACTACGTTTACCAGGGTTGGACCGACCATGGAGTGTTTTTTAGCAATGCGGCAAGACGTTTACCTGCGGTTTTGTTAACACAAATATGGCTATGGCTGACTCCCTTGGGTTGAACGTAGTAGATGGGCGCTTTTTTGGTGTACAGCTCAAGAAGGGATCATTAACCGCGCTGGAGGCCGAAAAGTTTGGCGTTGCGCTCGGCGACCATCATGTTGATATCGGCGATTTCCATCTCGCCGTCAATGTAGGGCTGGTAGGTGCCGTATGGGTCGCCTGCTCCCAAGCTGCAGCTTCCACAGTTATCGCAGCTGCCGTTGCCGCAGCCAGCGAGCGCTAGCTTGATGATCTCCTCACGTTCGGCACGAGTCGTGTCCTTGATGAGCTTGCTTTTTGCCATGACGTTCCTCGATTCGCTTGTGACCGTCAGCCGCGCATGTCTTGTAGATACCGACGGCCATTGCCCATCATAGGCTTTTGCGCGGGTAGAATGCATGGATAACTTGATGCTTGCGGGCGACGGAAAGGAAACATTGCATGGACCAGGACAAGACGACCGTGATGGGCGGATATGGCTCCGCGCAGGCTGGCGGCAGCGCCGATGCGACCCGCGTTGTTCCCAACCCCGGTTATACCGACCCCGCCGCGATGCAGCCTTCTGCCGAGCCTACCCGGGTTATGGGCTATGGCGACACGGCGCAGGATTCTTACGCTGCATCTTCGCAGGGCCCCTATGGCAACGCGGCTCCGGACCCGTTTGATTACGCGCCGCAGGATTCTTATGCCGACTCGACGCCGAATCCCTATGATAACCTGCCGCATAATCCCATTCCGCAGCCTCAGCAGACGACGTATATGCCGCGTACGGCGCAGGTCCAGTCTCGTTATGAGTCGCGCGATCCGCATGCGCGCCAGCCGTATCGCGAGTATCCCAAATCGATTCCGCAGTATGGTGAGGACGAGGAGAGGGCACCGTCGCGTTCGTCGAGCGTGGTCAAGAAAATCCTGATTGTGTTGGCGATCTTCTTTGCCTTGTCGGTCGTGTTCGCCATCGTGTCGGGCATGGTCAACAAGCGGGGCGCCACGACCGATGCCACGACCGAGCAGGCCGAGACCACCCAGTCTGCTGCCGTCGACCTGAGCGATATCCCGGGACAGCACTGGTCCAACGCCAAGAAGCTCCTCAAGTCGCGCGGAGCCGACCTTTCGAACGCCGTGATCCTGACCGACGATGGCTCAACGCCCGTCATCGATTCCAACTGGGTTGTTACGAATGCCTACTATAACGACAACGGCAACCTGGAGATTCAGCTCACGCACAAGAACAGCTATGGCAACTCGTCCGGCGGCCAAAGCGGTACCGACAGCTCGAGCTCCAATACGTTGGAGGATTTGAGCAACAAGGCGCAGGAGTTGGGAGACAAAGCGCAAGAGCTGGGCGATACGGCACAAAACCTGGGTGATACCGCGCAGAACTTGGGAGACATGGCGACGGATGCCTGGAACGCCCTACAAAACGGCATTTCGGGCGCACAGGGTAACTAGCTGTTAAGCGGGCTACAGCTGCTCTGCCGGACGGTCGGGCGAGCTAAAGCCCGAGTCAAACGTAACGACGCATGATGCATCGGGCCGGCGCTCGTGCACGATGCGCGTGACGAGCTCCAGTAGCTCCTCGTCGGATATGTCAAAGCCGTCGGGACGCACCAGGTCAAACGAAACAAAGCCGTCGTGCTCGTGCAGGTCGTGGATGGAAAGCGCGGGGTCGATCTGCGCTACGCCGCGCTTGACCCAGCCGCGCAGGTCGTCACCGGTTGTTGCAATGGGGTCGCAGTGCAGCGTGATGTCGATGCCCATCTGATGCTTGATGTCGTGCTCGATGGTGTCCAGAATCTCGTGGTGCTCAAAGGCATCGCCCTCGCCGGGCATTTCGACGTGTGCGCTGGCAAACTGACGGCCGGGGCCGTAGTCGTGCACCATGAGGTCGTGCGTGCCCAGAACCTGGGGGTACGACATGATCCTGTCGCGGATTTCCTGGACGAGCTTGGGGTCGGGCGCTTGCCCCAACAGCGGGCTGATGGCGTTGCGCACCAGGCCCATGCCGCTGATGCAGATGAAAATGCCCACGCCCAGGCCTGCCCAGCCGTCGAGATCAAAGCCGGTCGCTTGCGAAATAAGCGCCGCCGCCAAGACCGAGCCCGAGGTGATGACGTCATTCTTGGAGTCCTGTGCCGTGGCGATGAGCGTCTCCGAGTCGATGCGATCACCCAACGTGCGGTTGAACGCGGCCATCCAGAGCTTAACGAGCATGGATGTAGCCAGTGCCGCAAGGGAAACGAGCGTGTAAGCGGTGGTGGAGGGCTTGATGATCTTGGTAACGGACTCGAGCACCAGATTGATGCCGACAGCACAAACGAGGACGGCGACAACCAGACCGGCGAGGTATTCGTAGCGGCCGTGGCCATAGGGGTGGCCTTCGTCGGCAGGGCGGCTGGCAAGTCGGAATCCGAGCAGGCTCACGATGTTGCTCGAGGCATCGGAGAGGTTGTTGAAGGCGTCGGCGATAAGCGAGACAGAGCCGGCGAGCAGACCCGCGATGCCCTTGGCTAGGCACAGGGCAATGTTGAGGCCAATGCAAATGAGGCTTGCGACAAAGCCCGCGTTGGTGCGACAAGTTGTATCGATCGGCTCGCTTTCGCTGCCGGGAACAAGCGTATGTACCAGCCGATTTACAAATAGCATAGCGGTCGTCCTAACAATCATGGTTAAGGGGATAGTGTAGCTTGCGCGGGCGCGCTGCGTGTCGAAGCTTAGAAAATGCAGCAATGGTCTGCCCGCGTTAACGGGCGACGTGGGGTGAGCAGGGCGTATCGCCCGGCGAGTGTGGTTTCCCCGACTCGTCGATAGGCGGGACGCGTTTCTGCGCTACCATTTCCACTAGTTATGACTACAGCCGTGCCGCATGTGCAAACCGTGCGCCGCGGATAAATTGGAAGGGGAGCTATGGCGACGAGTGCTACGCCTGAAATCAACGGATACGAGCTGACCGATGACCAGGTTGACAAGCTCCGCAGCTGGTGCAAGGGCAACGCGGGAGCGACATCGTCCGCGACGGGCGAGACGTTCGCGCGACCGCTTGCTCCCGTGCTTGTTGGCGGCGACCTGTTTATCTACTCGATGGGCCGCATGTTTTTTGAGTCCTATGGCGTGAGGCCGCTTGTTCTAATCGCGGAGAACGTCAAGATCGTGACGACGACCAAATTCGCCGAGATCATGTATGTTCACGGTACCGATGACGAGCCTACGCTGCTCGGCGCCCTCAAGGCCGTCTCGGATGCCGTTGCTCCCTGTGACCCGATGCTTCACGTTTTGGGTACGGGCGACTGGTATGCCCGCACGTTTGCTCGCAATGCGGAGCTGCTGCGCTCTTGGGGCTTTACTACGCCGTACTGCGACTACGACACGTTTGATTCCATTACGCAAAAAGGTATCTTCCAGGGCATTTGCGACGAGCTGGGCATCGCCCATCCAGGTACCTATGCCATGCCTTGCGACGAGTCGGTCGAGGCCGTTGACCCGTATGCCTGCCCATTTAGCTTCCCGGTCATTGCCAAACCCTCGAATTCTGCTGCTTGGCATTATGTCGAATTTGACGGCAAGGCAAAGGTCATGACGGTTGACTCCGCGGAGGAACTCGCCCGCGTCTACTCGGCGCTTCGTTCTTCGTGCTACGACAAAGACCTGCTGGTTCAGGATATGATTCCCGGATTCGATGAGTCGCTCTATTCCATTACCTGTTTTGCCTGGAAGGGCAAGGTTGAGTTCTCTGTCCTGGGTCACGTGCTGCTGCAGGACCACGCGCCCTCTGCCATCGGTAACCCGGTCGTGATCGTGGGCGATACGGAGATGCCCGCATGGAAGGTCAATCTTCTGAACGATGCGAAGCGCTTCCTCGAGAAGGTCAACTATACGGGATTTGCCAACTTTGACGTTATGCACGACTCTCGTGACGGCTCGTATCGTTTCCTTGAGGTCAATGCCCGCCTGGGGCGCAACTCGTGGTACCTTTCGCTCGCAGGTATCGATCTGCCGCGCGTTATGGTCGATCACTGGATTGCCCCCGCATGCCTTGGCACGAAGCTGACGGCAACGTATGGTACCCAGGGCGAGCCCTCCCATGCGTCGCGCGCATTTACGTTCAAGATGGTTCCCGATGCCGTCATCAAGCGCTATGCCGCTTCTTGTGCCGATAAGGACTATGCGCTTTCGGACAAGGCGGATGAGTCGCCCGTTCTGTGTAAAGCGGACACGCTTGAGCACAGGCTCTGGGGATGGATCACAAACATGAACCAGATTCGCAAGTTTAAGCGCTACGTTGGAGATGCCCGCAAGTAGCGAATAAGGTCCGGCCGCCACGCCGGCTTGGGACTTTATTGGTTGGAGCGACAAGTTGTATCGACCGGCTTGCCCTCGCTGCCGGGAACAAGTGTATGTACCAGCCGATTTACAAATAGCATAGCGTATCTCCTCGCATCCTCGTTTAAGGGGACAGTGTGGTCCGCATGGGCGCACCGTGCACCGATGCTCAGAAAATGCAGCAATGGGCTGCTGGAGCTAACAGGCAGGGCTTCTTGTCCGACCGTGTGCTCCATTTTGGGCCACATGGGTATGGGCATGTGCCTGCCTGCCCGACATACTTAATGTCGACAGCCCCTGTGCAAAGGAGGACGTATCCATGGACGAGATGTTTGCCATTAAATGCCAAAACTGCGGCGGCCCTATGTACTCACACCAGGCTAAACGCAGCTTTGAGTGCGCCTATTGCGGCACGGTCATCCCGTGGCAGGCCGATGCGGGGGAGCCCAAGAGCGCCCTGGGCATTCGCCATGCGCCGCTGACGGTTGTCGATGGGCTGCTTAAGCTCACCCACGTGTCGCAACTCGAGCGCCCGGTGGACCCTGACTGGTATTTCTTTAATGCGTACTGGCGCAACCAGTCGGTTCTGGAGCATCTGCTGTGGGAGGACCGCGGCACGGCGCAGGAGTTTCAAGAGGCAGCGCACGTGAGCATTCCGTGCCCCTTCTGCGGTGCGTCCTTTGAGGGGTCATCGACCCAGCGCGTGTTTGAGTGCCCGTCCTGCGGCAATAAGATTGGCGTTGCTGACCTGCTCAAACCCGGTACGTTTAGCAAACGCTTGACCTTGGGCGTTGGTGCCGAGTACGTGCCTGAGCAGGGCATTCCCTGCGAAATCTCGCCACAGCAGGCACGTGCCAACGCGCTGCAGCTGGTGCGTCAGTATCCCGACGCCTTTGCCGGGCACGACGTGGAAGACGCGATTCAAAATGACACGATGCTCTTCTACTTTCCCATGGCGCTTGCGGACTTGCGCATGATGGTGTCCTTCCCGGGCAAGGGACTGAGCAAGGAGACCCTGGTGTACTACGAGGTGCTCGACTGGGCGTATCCCAGAGCAAATTACCTGGACGTTCGCCTTATGGGCATTCTGGAGCCGTGGGACTTTGCCAAGGTTGGGCCGTTTGACCCGGCCATGCAGGAAGGTGACTTCCGCGTTGTCTCCGTCGATGCGTCTACCAAGGACCAGGTGGTCATTGATAAGCTGGCGCTCGACATTGCGGGCAACGATGCCGAGGCGGTGCTGGGGCTCAATAAAAAGAGCATCCGCACCTGGGCGCGCAAGGCCCGCAAGCATAAGGACGGCCTAGTGATGGTGCCGGTCTACTTTGTCGATCGTCCGGCGACGGACGGCCGCGATGGCGAGCAGGTGCGCATTGCTGTAAACGGCCAGACGGGTCGTGCGGCAGCGGTAGTGTTTAGCGACAAGCGCGAGACGCATGTGGTGGCGCCGCTCAACCCGAGCCTGCATCTGTCCGGAGAAAGCACTGTGCATGCCACGCCCATCGAGGTCAAATACGTTAAATCGCCCTTCCTGTACCAGATCGTGCGCCGTGGAGGCGGCGAGCAACCGCGCCAGGTGGCAGCGGTGGCCGAGGGCTCCTACCGAGAGGAAAAGCCCAAGCGCAAGGGCCTGCTGGGTGCGCTATTTGGGAAGTAGGGGGGTGTTCCTATAGTTTTGTCAACTGGGAAATGCTCTCCGTGCGACCGAATCGCGGCATGCTGACGCCAAGCCATTAGGCCGGTGGGCTTCAGTCTGCTCGGTGCGTTTCGGCTAGGCTGCGTAAGGCACCCTGTCTCGCATGACCGCGTAGATGACCTTCAGTCTCTTTCGCGCCAGCGTCTTGAGCGCCTTGCCATGCGACATGCCCCGCTCTCGGCACCTGGTGTAGTAGTCGCCCCATCTCCCCTCTGTCCGGGTAAGGCAGTTACATGAGAATATGAGCAGGTTCTTCAGCCTCTTGTTGCCTTGGCGCGATGCCGTCACCGAGGAGATCGAGGTTCCCGACTGGCGGTTGCGCGGCGCCAGGCCGCAGTACGACGCGAGCCTGTCGTGACTGGGGAAGTCTTCGATGTCGATGGAGATCGCAAGCTCGGAAGCGGTTTTGGGCCCGATGCCCGGCACCGTCAGGAGGCATCGGTAAGTATCGTCGCCCTCGAGCAGGGCGGAGATCTCCGCCGAGTTCTCGGATATCCTGCGCGCGAGCAGTTTCACCGCCCGGTCCTCGGCGGCGACGACCGACGCATCCGGCCTTGTCGAGGAGGTTGTCGAGCGGACGAGGGCCTCGATCTTACCGCGCGCCGCCCCACGCGTGAGCGCCGCCGCCCTGCGGGGCCCGGCGTCGGCTACCGACCAGGCCCCGCCGAGGGATGCCATGAGCCTCAGCTGGGGCCCGTCGGACAGGTCGACCAGCGCCTCGAAGGCGGGGCACGATTCCAGCAGGATGCTGCGCAGCCGGTTCTTATTCCTAGTGTTCTCGCAGGTCAGGAAGTTCCTCTGGGCGGCCAGCGCCCTCGCCGCCGCAATCGTCGGACCTGGGTCTCCGACCGGCAGGAGCGCGTCGGGGATGCCAAGCGCCGTCTTCGCGATGACCATCGCGTCTCGCTCGTCGGTCTTGGCGTCGCCGGCGAAGAGCCTGGCGGCCCCGTGCGCCGCGAGTCCCGGCAGGTATGCCGCCGACATTCCGGCCGCCCTGGCGCGGGCGAGCGCGAGGGCGCCTATGTTGCGCGACTGGTCGACGACCACGAGCGCATCGGGGAAGCGGCCGAACAGCGAGTCCAGGTCGTCCTCCCTGTTCGCGACGGGGGCGCTCAACAGCACCTCGCCATCTCGAGTCGCGACGCATGCCCAGTGGGACGATTTCCCGACATCGAGCCCGATGACGGCTTCCGGCATTCTAATTGGTGCCACGGTGGTATCCTCCAATCGGTAGGCCGATCGGAACCCCTCCCCGCGACACCCACATTACCTGGCCGTGGCGCTTGCGCCCGGCAGTTTCCTATCAGTCGTCCGGAGCGGCGAGCGCCCCCGGCGGCAACACCCCCCGGGCCTTCTACGGGGCAGGGGCAGACGGCCATCCGGAGGCGCCCGATCGGCGGCCCCTCGGGGCTTGCCCGTATCGTAGGCAATGCGCCGAATGCTCGCCATCGAAATTTATCGATGGCCTATTTCAGACTGTAATGGGCGGTACCGGTTGACGCAGTAACGTGAAAGCCAGAGGTATGGGGCAGCTCACAGGAGCGGGGGCTGCCGTCCGATTGTTTGAGGGTGCCAGATGTAAATAAACAGTGGAGTGGCCGCAAAAGAGCCGCCTCGCTGGGTAAAATCAAGATGTGCCGCGGAACCCGCTCCTCAGCGCTTAAACTTCGGAGACGCGGGCAACGCAGGTGCTAATGTCTAAAGGGCCGGCTGCGACCGGCCCTTTTCTGCGGCTGCGGGGATTCGAATGCCAACACGGTGTACAGCCCCACGGTGCTTTGCTCTGTGACGAACGGACCCATGACGGCGCATTCTGTAATCATCATTTATGCGGTCCCTTAATCATTTGCGTTGGCTGACATTGTTTTCGTTGAAGACGCGCCCTAAAACAGGCAGCTCTCAATCAGATCCTTCCCTCGTAGAGTATCGACCCACTCCCGTGGAATTGCATCGATACCGTATGCCGTGCCGGCGAGGGCGCCTGCGACGGCTGCGGTGGTGTCAGTGTCGTCGCCCAGGTTGACGGCGGCAAGCACACAATGTTCGTAGCTGCTGGTGTTGACGAAACACCAGGTGGCTGCCTTAAGCGTGTCACGCACGAAGCCACCTGATCTGATTTCCTGCTTTGGCACGCCTTTCAAATGAAGCGCCCACGAGGGGAGCGCGTCGTTCAGCACGTCTCTCATCAGCTCGACAAATATGACGCATGCGTCGGTCGACGTTCTGTGGGCGTGCGTAATCGCGGAGACCGCGCCGATCTCTTCGTCTGTCGCATCGGTGAACGCCAAGGGCGCGATGCGCATGAGCGAACCGTTGCCGTTGTCGCGCTCGCCGGAGCCTCCTTTGCCGGTGTGCAGGGCGCGGGCGGTCGTGCCGCCGTAATCGAAAACGCCGTCAATCGTATACTCGCCACGGGCAATCCAGCCTACGAACTTGTCGCGCATGTCCGCGGTGTCGATGTGCCCAAGCTCCCTAATCGAATCGCAAGTGGCAAGCGTCATGGACGTGTCGTCGCTCCAGGTGCCCGCGGGCTGTCCGTGCGTGCCGTAGCCGATCATGTTGGTGCATTCGAACGCGCCACGAGGCCTGAACTCGTAGGGAACGCCCAGCGCGTCGCCGACGGCAAGCCCATAGATGCAGTCGCGTAGCGCTGGTTTCGACGTGTGTCTTCGTTTCGTTGTAGGGGGCGCTGGCGAGATGAGCCGAAATCCCTCTGAATCGCTCTTGCGTCGTGCGGCCGTGTCCTCGGCAGAGCGCACGTTAGGTGCGCTTTCGGTGATGGCCTGATTGATGCCCGTCATGGAAAACTCCTCTTGCACTCCGGATTAGAGATGCGTGGCAATCAGCGGCAATATGTCCAGCTCGATTCGCGACGCAGTGCGTCGCGAATCGAGAGAACTCAATGGTCAATATGTCAAAATGGTATGCATAGACGTCTCTTTACACGGCAACAGGCATTTCTTTCGGGCGCCCTGCTTTTGGTGCGTCGGCGAGTCGTGCCTCGATGGAAGTTTTGGATACCATGCGCTTGGTGCCGTCCTTCCAAGAATCCAACATTCCTGCATTTATCAGTTGCGATACCCGCGCTGAGCTAACACCGAGCATACGCGCGGCATCCGCTGCGGTGACGGCGGGGATGTCGGCGAGCTCGCGGCTGACGGCCACGGCGATAATCTTGCCGCCGTGCTGTGGCTGGTGTCCAAAGTCCGGCGCGGGAAGATCGACGCCGCCCATAAGGTGATCGTCGACCATACATGCGAGAAAATCAGCGGCGCTTTCGACAGCGTCGTTTAGGTCGGAACCAAACGTTCCTCCTCCGCCCAGCGAGCCACATGGCACAGCATCGACAATGCCGTCCGAATCAAAGAACTCGAATTCCCATACGTAAACCATGTAAGACCTCCTTTAAAAAGCGATGCGAAATGTGATGAGGATGAGCTATCGAAGTCCTGCCTGTCTTAGGATTCTTTTGGCAATTTGATCCTCAATCTCTCGGTGGCGTTTCACGAGCACGAGTTTATCTCCTTTGACGAACTTCTCGTGATTAGTGCCTCCTTTCGAGATGAAGCCGGCTTCTTCGAGGATGCGGATTAATTCGCGTCTCTGCATCTTAGCCTCTTTCAATAACTATATATTAGCACTTCCTAAGGGTTTTTTAGGCTTAAATCTTAGCTATTGCTAATCCTTTGTTTTGCGGCGCCGTGCTTGGATAGCGGCTTATATTTCTTGTTGTATTAGTTTATTTGCTCGTGCGGACACGATTTGGTGTTCTGCGCGCGACCGCGAAAAGGGGCAACAGGATCAAGGGCCGCGACGTTTTTCTACGTAACCGGCTGTTGACAGTCTGTGTCTTTAGCCTGAGCAGCCGCTCCCAGGCGCAGGAATTCGTAAACGTGCTCAATATGGTGATGTGACCGGGCGCTTTCGAACAGAAAAAGCCGGGATGCAAGGAGTCGCACCTTGCATCCCGGCTGAGCTAAAACGGCGCTGCTGCATGCCGTTGGAGCTTTAGCGCTTGATCTCGATATCGTCGAGCTTGACGTCCATGGCCTCGGTCTTGGCCTTGGCGATATCATCGGCAAATTCCAGAGACTTCATCATGGTCTCGACGGCGTCCTTGTGCTCCTCGACGTTGTCGATGCGCACGTACACGCTGCCGCCGTCAACGTCGGTGAAGTACTCGGTCGTTACGCCGCCCGTGTGCGTGTAGGAAGCGTTACGCCAGGTCTTTCCGTTGTACTTGACGGGATCATTCTCGGTCCACTCAAAGTCGGTCTTCCACTTGGCCTCGTAGTCGAACAACTCGTCGGCGTTCTTGTCAGAGTCGAAGACAGGGATGAAGCGATCGCTGGCGTGCTCGCTCTCGGTGAACTTAAACTGGGCCCTGTCGGCAGTGTCGCCTGCGACGTCGGTGATCTCGACACCCTCGGGAACCTCGACCTTAAACCAAATGAAGTCAGTCCTCATATCCACGGCTGGCTTTTCCGCTCCACCGCCAGCGCCACCGCCGCTGCCGGTAGCGCCGCCGCTGCCACCGCAACCCACCAAGGCAACTGCGGCAAAGAGACTGATGCAGAGGGTGAGAATCGCAAAGGCCTTCTTTTTCATGGTCGTGTCCTCCTCGATCTGTAACCGCCCATGGATTACCTGCCTTTACTGTACGCGTGGACGGCTCGTTCGGGTGGGCCATGTGTCCCATGTTTGGTGCGGTGGGGCGGAGCGTAGCCGGGGGGCAGCGAATCTTGGCAATGGACGCATCTGGGTAGTCATCGTGGGTGCCTCGCCACAGCTTTTTGTGCAAAAAGGGGTCCGCACCTTTTGCGGTGCGGACCCCTTTGCGTTGCAACAAGTTGCTGCGGCGTGTTTCGAAGTTGAAATTACTTGCGAACCTTAGACACGACAGCGCTGGCGACAAAGCAGGCGATTGCCATGATGCCCATAGCTGCGACGATGTTGGCGGAGGCGTCACCCGTGCTGGGCAGAGCCTGCTTGTTGGCCTTGGTCTTTTTGGCAGGCTTGTTATCGGCAGGCTTGGTATCGGAAGGCTTGTTATCGGAAGGCTTGGGCGCGGGCTCGTCCTTCTTCCACTGGGCGAACAGCGTCACGGGAGCGGAAAGCTCAACCTTATCGCCCGCGGCATAGCTTGTGCCGGAGCCGTCCTTTGCGGTGTTCCAGCCCACGAAGGAGTAGCCCTTGCGCACCGGCTGCTCGGCCGTAACCTCAGTCTCGGTAACGTGCTCGACGGTAGCGAAAGCGACAGTTTGCTTATCCTTGGAACCGTTCAGGTCGTAGGAGAGATCGTAGGCGCTCTCCACGAAATTCGGGTTGACGAAGCCGCAGTACTTGCACTTAGGGGTTCCCGTGCGAGTCCAAGTGCCGGCATTGTTAGAGGCCCACTCGGTGTAGGTGACATCGTAGGCCTTGTCGTGCTCGCCGTCGGTGTAGTCGTGGGTGACCATCTTGCCGCCGGACCACACGAGCTTGCCGTTGATGTTGACGTCAGTTTTGCACTTGTTGTTAGTGCTTGCCTTGCCGCCAAAGCCAAAGAGCTTCGAGCAGGTAGTGTTGTCGCGCGCTTCCTTAATCCAGTCACCGGTAAAGTTAACCCTATTGGTACCGGTAATGTTGAGGAAGAACTTGTAGTTCCCCATAAGAGAGTCGTTGATGTTCAAAGCTTGCTTGTGGGCAAGCAAGCTGGTTGCCGAGTTGAACGTGCAATTATTCACGTTAACGGTGACGTTCTGCGTGCCGGCTTCTCTGTAGACGTTGATGACCTTACCTGTTGCGTTAAAGGTGCAGCCGTCGAACGTCATGGTCGGCGAGCAGTACGTCCAGAGGGCATAGTCGCCAGTTGGAGGGTTGAACGTCGTGTTCTTGAACAATGCGCTGTCATAGCCCCAGTAGAACGTTTTGCCTTCAACGATGCAGTTATCGACAACGGTGTTGTCGATGCGGATGAAACCAAGGTAGTCCGCCTTATCGGAGTGCAGCGTCATGTTTTTGAATGTAATGGTCTTGGATCCGTCAAACGAATAATCGCCGTTGTATTCCGTTCCAAAGTTTTCGGGTTTGGGGAATTTAGCGCCAATGCCCCAAACCGTGTCTTTGCCGGAGCCGACAAAAGTGAGGCTCTTGCCAACAGCGAGCTTGCCTTGGTTTTCTACATAAGTAGTGTAATTACCCGGTCCGAGATTAATGATGTCGCCGTCATTTGCCTCTTTAATAGCGACAGTCAAGTTGTCATACGGCTTGTTTTAGGTGGTGTTTGTAACCGTGCCGGTAGTAATCGGTCCGGTAGCGTCGTCTGCAAAAGCAGGCGATGCAACGCCCATCGTGACGAGCGCAACGGCAAACAGCGCCGTGACCGCACGAGAGGCCGTTTTCAAAAATGACTTCATGCTGAAACTCCTTTGCCTCTAAAAGTATAAAATCAGCATAAATATTATAGCGCTTCTGACATTTTACTAAATCCCTATTTCGCACCTGTATCGGTACGCCAATCTTTCTCGCGCTTCTTGCATATTTATTCCGTATACCTGCATCTTTGTTGCATCGGATTGCGCAACAAAGATGCATTTGTTTTGCCGGTGTGGTTTGCGCGATGGCACTTGGCGTGTCTATGGCCCAATGGACCCGGCGCATGACTGACCTTGACAGGGGGTCGGGATTGATCGCTTGGCGATAGGCACAGCGATGTTGCGCCTATCGCCCGCCATAGAAAAGAGCGATAACTGGGCGCACTGACGCGAATGCTCTTATGGGCTAGACTAGGCACCACGAAATACACGATGCGTTCGGGCAGCACCGACTGTCCGATTAGCTTCGCAAGCATTGAGGGTGCATGCACATGAGCCAAGAGATGATGGATAAGACTTGTCGCGGTTTTGCCGAGGCGCTTGCCGCGCGCGAGCCCGTTCCGGGTGGCGGTAGCGCGAGTGCATTCGTGGGCGCGTTGGGCGCTTCGCTGTGCGGGATGGTCGCTCGCTATGGGGCGACAAACCCTGCACTTGCCGATCGCGCAGACGATCTGGCGCGCGCATTTGCCCAGGCAGATGAGTTGGCGCAGGAACTATTGGGTCTGGTTGCCGAGGACGTTCGTGCGTACGGCCAGGTGTCTGCGGCGTACGGTATTCCGCGCGAGGATCCGGCTCGACCGGCTGCGATTCAGGACGCGTTGCACGTGGCCGCCATGCCACCGTATCGGATTATGGATGCCTGTGGGCGCGCTCTGGCGCTACTCGAGGACATGGCAGACAAGGGCTCGCGCCAACTGCTGTCCGACGTGGCGTGCGGTGCCGTGTTCTGCCGAGCCGCCATGCAGGGTGCGAGCCTGACGCTCTTTGCCAACACCACATCTATGAAAGACCGGGCGCGCGCCGAGGAGCTCGAGGCGGCGTGCGATGAGCTGCTGGATACGTGGCTGCCGCGCGCCGATGCGCTGGCGCGCCGCGCCGCCGACGCCGCCAGGAAGAGGGGATAGCCATGGCAGAGCTGCTCAAGGGCGCTCCCGTTGCCCGTGCTTTGACCGAGGAGCTCGCCGCTCGCTGCACGGCTTTGCGCGGGCGCGGCGTTGTGCCGACACTGGCCATCGTTCGCGTGGGCGAGCGCGAGGACGATCTATCCTATGAGCGTGGCGCCCTCAAGCGCTGCGAAAAGGCTGGCATCGAGGCTCGTCGCGTTTTGCTTCCCGCCGATGTTTCGCAGGATGAGTTGCTGGCGGCTATTAAGGACATCAATGCTGACTCGGCCGTTCACGGTTGCCTGATGTTTCGCCCGCTGCCCGCTGGGCTTGATGAGGATGCAGTTGCCGCGGCACTCGATCCCGCCAAGGATGTTGACTCCATGACGCCGGCCTCGCTGCTTACCACGCTTTCGGGGCGAGGCAAGGGCTTTGCTCCTTGCACGGCCGAGGCCGTGTTGGCGTTGCTGGGCCATTACGGCGTTGAGCTGGATGGGGCTAAGGTCGCGGTCGTCGGTCGGTCGCTGGTGATTGGTCGTCCCGTAGCCGCCATGCTTACGGCTCGCAATGCCACGGTGACGACGTGCCATACGCATACGCGCGACTTGGCTGCCGAGTGCCGTGCAGCTGATATTGTGGTTGCGGCCGTTGGACGTGCGCGCACGATTGGCACGGATGCGGTTCGCGATGGCCAGACAATCATCGATGTTGGCATAAATTGGGACGAGGCCGCTTGCAAGCTGGTCGGGGACGTGGATTTTGATGCTGCGGAGCCGATCGTTGGCGCAATTACTCCCGTGCCGGGCGGCGTGGGGGCTGTGACTACCGCGATCCTTGCCAAACACGTGATTGAAGCGGCGGAGCGCGCATCGAAATAGGCGTTTTGGGCTGTATAGAGGGTCAGTTATATACCCGCTGTGCAAAAAACGCCAAATATGAGTACTGTTGCCAAGATAGTCACATATGTTTTATGGGATTTGGGCTTCCTAGCGATATCCATTATCGTTAGGAAGCCCATTTTATTGAACCTATGGGGAATAACGTTGTCTTGCTTTTGCACAAATGGGGATTTCCGGCACTCGTTACAAAGAAATTTGCTGCTACTAAATTGGTGACAGTACTCATATTTGGCATTTTTTGCACACAGGGGTCCCGAGGGGGTCTCGAGGGGCCGTGGTTTCGCCCTTTTCGCGCCGAAGCGATACACTGTTGCCGTTTGATTTCTTCGCTCAAGGAGGATGCGCATGCCGTGCACAACGATTTTGGTTGGTAAGAACGCGAGCTACGACGGGTCGACGCTGGTCGCCCGCAACGAGGACTCGTCCAACGGGGTGTTTGAGCCCAAACGCATGCGCGTGGTGCACCCCGACGAGCAGCCGCGTGTCTACACGAGTGTCCTGAGCCACCTGACCGTTGAGCTGCCCGACAATCCCATGCGTTACACAAGCGTCCCCGACGTTGTCCCCGGTCATGGCATTTGGGCCGAGGCCGGTTTCAACGAGTTCAACGTTGGCATGTCCGCAACCGAGACGCTCACCACCAACGAGCGCGTCCGCGGCGCCGATCCGCTCGTGGACTACGTGCCCGCCAAGGGTAACGAGGGCGAGGACGGCTATGTTCCGGCGCAGCCCGACGGCTTGGGCGAGGAGGACATGGTGACCCTGGTGCTGCCGTATGCCAAGTCCGCCCGCGATGGCGTGCGTATCCTGGGCGATCTGCTCGAGTGCTACGGTACCTACGAGAACAACGGCATCGCCTTTAGTGACGTGGACGAGATCTGGTGGCTCGAGACCATCGGCGGCCACCACTGGATCGCCAAGCGCGTGCCCGATGACGCCTATGTGACCATGCCCAACCAGCTGGGTATCGACAGCTTTGATCTGGACGACGCCGAGGGCGCCCAGATCGACCACATGTGCTCCGCCGACCTGCGCTCTTGGATGGCCGAGTGGCATTTGGACCTGACGCTGGGCGTTAAGGGCGACGGTCCGGCGACGGTCTTCAACCCGCGCGAGGCCTTTGGCTCGCACAGTGACAGCGACCACGTCTATAACACGCCGCGCGCCTGGTACATGCAGCGCTGCCTCAACCCCAGCGATGTGTGGGACGGTCCCGAGGCCGACTACACGCCCGAGAGCGACGACATCCCCTGGAGCCGCGTGCCCGAGCGCAAGGTGACCATCGAGGACATCAAGTACGTACTCTCGAGTCACTACCAGGGCACGGAGTACGACTGCTACGGCAGCAAGGGCACGCCCGCTACGCGTGGCGCCTATCGTCCCATCGGCATCAACCGCAACAGCCAGCTCGCCGTGTTGCAGCTGCGCCCCTATGCGCAGCCAGCATATCGCGCCGTGCAGTGGATGGCGTTTGGCTCCAACTCGTTTAACGCGCTTGTGCCGCTGTACGCCAATGTCGAGACCATGCCCGAGTACTATGCCGACACGCAGGCTCGCGTGACGTCCGAGAATTTCTATTGGGCAAATCGCCTGATCGGTGCCTTGGCCGATGTTCGCTTCCATGAGTGCGGTCGCGCAGTCGAGGATTATCAGGAGAAGGTCGGCGGCATGGGTCACAAGCAGATTCACGACGTTGACGCTGTCGTTGCCGCGCTGCCCGAGGCCGAGGCGCCTGCCGAGCTCGCCCGCGCCAACGAGGCCTTTGCCGAGCGCGTGCGCGTGGAGACCGACGCTCTGTTGGGCAAGGTACTCTACACCACGAGCTGTGCCATGAAGAACTCCTTCGCGATGAACGACAACGTAAGGTAACGACAACCTTGCAACGAGCGAGCGGGGCAAACGCCGTCAAAGGCTTTGCCCCGCTCGATTTCTATCTAGGTGGTAAAACGATTTTGTGTCGTTCACTCAATCTTGGGTACAAGAAGGCCAATGCAGTTGTTCACGATTGGAGCCAACCATGGTTATGAAATTCGATCAGCTTGTTAACGGTGCCATCAACGTGGGCTTCGGCGCCGCTGCCGTTGCCGTCGAAGGTGGCAAGAAGGTCCTCGATGACCTCAATACCAAGGGCGAGCAGGTCCGCAAGGACGCTGGCACCCCCGATATCGCCCGCAGCGTGTCCGATATGTTCGAGCAGGCCGGTGGCACCATCTCCGACCTGACCGAGCGCTTGGGCATGCAGGGCGAGACTGCGGCACAGCGTGTGCTCGACGAGCTCATCCTGGCCCGCGTCCGCGTTATGACCGCCCCCGAGCGCACGGCCTTTTTGGCCCATGTGCGCGACATCGTCGATTCGGTCGAGGACAACGTGACCTCGGTGCCCGTCGAGTCCGTTGAGCCCGACGATGCAGAGGACGCCGAAGAGGCCGAGTAGCAGCGCAGATGGCAGATTCCACCACCGATTACAACAATCTAGATCCCTTGGGTGACGAGGCGGCGGTTGTCGACGAGGTCGATGCCGCCGTCTCGGGCGCTCGCAAGAAGCCACGCGCTGTCGATATGGTCCCCGAGGAGCCCGACGCGATGGCGCCGGACGAGGAATACCAACTCACGCCGGCAGGTCGTCGTGAGCGCGTTGGGCAGATCGTTCGCCTGATCAAAAAGTATCGCGTGTGGGATAACCTCACGCCGGTGCGCCTGCGTCGTCTGCTTGAAGAGCTCGGCCCCATGTTCGTCAAAATGGGGCAGATTCTGGCCAACCGGTCCGAGATTTTGCCGCAGCGGTTTTGCGACGAGCTGCGTCGCCTGCGCTCCGACGTAGAGCCGGTGCCGTATGTGGTAGTGCTCCGCTGTCTAGAAGAGGAATACGGCCAGCGCCTGGGGCAGATGTTCGACGCGATCGATCCCAACCCGCTCGGTAGCGCGTCGCTCGCGCAGGTACACCGTGCCCGCCTGGTGACCGGCGAGGACGTGGCCGTTAAGGTGCAGCGCCCCGGTGCGCAACAGGTCATGGCGCAGGACATCGACATCATCCGTTCGGTGGTGCGCATCGTTTCCAAGTTCGTCAACACCGACCAGTTTGTGGACCTGCATGGCGTGGTCGAGGAGCTGTGGACCTCGTTTCGCGAGGAGACCAACTTTTTGGCCGAGGCCAAAAACCTCAACGATTTCTATGACTTCCACAAAAGTGTGCATGGCGTGTCGTGCCCCAAGTCCTACCTGGACCTTTGCACCGAGCACGTGGTGGTCATGGACTACATCGACGGCATCTCGATTGCCGATCCCGAGCGCCTGGTGGCCGAGGGCTATGACCTGGAAAAGATCGGCTCGGCGATTGTCGAGGACTATTCGACGCAGGTGCTCGACGATGGCTTTTTCCATGCCGACCCGCATGCGGGAAACATCATCCTCAAGGACGGCATCGTCTACTTTATCGACCTGGGCATGGTCGGGCGCATGTCGAGTCACGACCGCGGTATCGTCAAGGATATGATCTTTGCCGTGGCCGAGGGCGACGTGCCCAAGCTCAAGGATTCGCTCATGCGCTTTGCCGTGACGCGCGGCGACTCGGCAGAGCTTGACCATTCGGCCTTTTTGTCCGATTTGGACTTTATCGTTGCCGACTTTGCGGGCCTCGATCTTAAGGACCTGGATATCGGCGAGTTTTTGACCTCGCTGCTAAACCTGGCGCGCAAAAATGACGTTGAGCTGCCGAGCGTGGTGACAATGTTCGCCCGCGGCATGGTGACGCTCGAGGGCCTGCTGACCGAGTACATGCCCAACGTCAACATGATCCAGATCATCCAGACGCATATCAAAAACGAGAAGAGCACCTATGCGCGCGTCCGCGAAATGGGACACGATCTTGCCGCGAGCAGCTATCGCGCGGCAAAAGGCTCGCTCGAGGCGGCCGAGTATCTGGGCTTGGCGTCGCGCATGCTCACGCGCGGCCAGCTTAAGGTAAACACGCAGATCATGAGCAGCGATAAGGCGCTGCGACAGCTGGGCGGAATTATCGACCGCATGTCGATGGCAATTGTGATCGCCGGCCTGTTTATCGGTTCGTCGGTGGTGTACTACGCGCGCATCGAGCCGGTTGTGTTTGGTATCCCGGTCATTGGCTTTATGGGCTACGTGAGTGCGCTGGTGCTGGCGCTGATGCTGGGCCGCGAGATTTGGCGCAACAGCCACGGCGGCAAGCGTTAGCGGCCCCTGGGGGGACGGAGAAAAACGGATCATTTTGCTCGGCACTCCATCCCCACTCTTTTCTATCGCAAACCATAGCTTTTACCTTGGGCTTCGCCTGTGTGCGGGGCCCTTTTGCGTGATACCATACTGACAGTAATAATCGATGGCCTAGATGGTGGTGCGGAGACGCACGAATGCGCGGTTTTCCTGCGCGTTTGGGAGAATCGGGGTGCAAGTCCCCGGCTGTACCAGTAACCGTAATTCCTCTTGGCCCGGGATGGTCGCGTCGCAGATCGGACGGCGCGCCCGGGTCGGTAAGGTTAAGTCGGATCGCCTCCCATCTTGCACACGGCCGCGGTGCATGCCGCCGGTACGCGTTGGGCTCTGGAGGGAAGGGGGACCCCGATGGGGGTACTCGAGCGCAATGTGCGCGATGACGTGGGGCAGCCGCTGGGCAATGCTCCAAGTTCAGACAATAGGAGACAAATGGATATGTTTGAGGACGAGCGCCAGCGCGCCTCGTGGCATCGTCATGGAGCGATTGCCCGCGGCGTAGCCAAGCGCGGTCTGGTGGCGTTCCTGGCTTTTGCCATGGCTTTTGGAACGACGCCTGCCCAGATGTGGGCCGAGGGCGCCGAGGGCATTGCCGAGGCCGTGACCCAGGCTGCGACGGGCGGCGAGGGCGCGGCGGCCGATGAGGGCGCTGTTGCCGGCACCGACGCGAACAGTGCAGCGGCGAGCGCTGCTGCCGATGGCGCCGACGCAGATCAGGGCGCAAATGCGAGTGCTGCGAATGGCGATGACACCGCCGCAGACAACGCGACTGAGTCCGAGAACTCTGCTTCGTCGCCTGCTGCTTCGGAGCAGAAGAACGCCGTTGCCGCCGCTTCTGCCACGACGCTTTCCAGCGAGGCCAAGGTCTTCATCCAGGACACCAAGGATAAGGACAACTCGTATTCGACGAAGTCCGGCGCGCTCAATGTGGGTGATACGCTCTGGGCCAATATGTACGATGAGGTCGAGACCGAGGACTACTGGGGCGACCCTACGACCGAGACCAAATCGGTCGCTAACCCCGGCGCCTGGACCTATACCTGGCTCGCCGGCACGACCAGGCACAGCAGCAATGTCGCCGACTACACCGAGGTCGTAGGCCACGAGCAGTCGCTCACCGTCACCGCCGCGATGGAAGGCAAATACTTCATCTGCAAGGTAACGGTTGATGGCAAGGACTACTATGGTCCGTCCGTTTCTTCCGGCTCGGGCATCAATGCCAACTACATTCCTGGCCCCGTGCTGGGCGCTGGTCAGATGGAGCTTAACAGCGTCAAGCTGAGTAGCGACACGCCGAGCATAGGCGATACCCTGACGGCGACTCCGTACATAAGCTATTATCAGCAAGCCCCCGCCGACGCCAAGGTCACCTACACCTGGTCCGCATCTACCTCGCAGTACTCGGGCTTTACCAAGATCGAGGGCGAGACGGGCGCTTCCCTCACGGTAACCGACGACCTCGAGGGCAAGTACATCAGGGTCGAGGCCAACGCTGGCGTCAACACGGTGAACAAGACCACTTCCAGCAAGGTCAAACAGGCCGGTGCGGTGGACGTCTACGCGGTTTCGCTCATCAATCCCAAGACCAACAACTCCGTGTTCGCGGTTGGCGATACCGCCCAGGCTCGCGCCAAGGAGAAGGGCGCCTCGACGTTTATCGACGCGAGCAAGCTCAACTTCCAGTGGCAGAGCTCCGACACCAAGAGCGGCACGTATACCGATATCGCGGGCGCCACGGGGGAGACCCTCGAGCTTACCGACACTTTGGGCGGCAAGTACCTCAAGTGCAAGGTGTCCTCGAAGATTGGCTCTTCGAGCTTGACCAACTCGACGGGCGCTCTCGTTGCTGCCGCCGGTTCAATTAATATTACGAGCGTGACTATGAGCCCGACTTCGGGCAAAGTCGAGGTTGGTTCCACGATTACAGCGACCGCCAAGGCGGGTTCCACTGACGTTACCGCTGATTCGCACGTTTCGTGGCAGTGGTACAAGGGCACTTCGAACAGGGCCAACTCGTGCAACACGCCTATCGAGGGTGAGACCGGTAACACCCTGACGGTGACCGCTGCCCTCAAGGGCTACTACGTCGTGGCCAAGGCCAACGGCGGTTACGGCGAGCAGAAGCCTTCTTACTATGCGGCGGGTCCTGTTTCCGTTGCGGGTCAGGTTGAGCTTTACGATGTGCAGTTTGAGGGCTCTCCTGCCACCAACGGCGTGCACGTGGGCGATACGCTCAAGACTAAGGTGCGCAAAAAGGACGGTTCGCGCTACAGCTATATCGACCGCACCGATAATGTGACCTACCAGTGGCAGTATGCAAATAGCAGCTCGAGCTACGACTCCGCTTACACCGATATCCCCGGTGCCACCGAGGCCACCTATACCGTTGACGCCGCCTATGCCGGCAAGTATCTGCGCGTGAAGGTGACGAGCGAAAATACCGTTTCCAGCACGCAGAAGAAGAGCTCCTCCGGCGGCACGCAGTCCGTAGCTCCGCTCGGCCCCGTGACGCTTAAGGGTCAGTACAAGCTGGCAGGCATTGAGCTTGCCGATAAGAACGTTACGCTGAGCGTGGGTTCAAAGATCACGCCGAGTGTGCAGGTGCCGGGCAGCTGGTCGGGCTCGACCAAGGACGTGCCCGACGATGCCGAGCTCACCATGGCGTGGTATGCCAAGGGCGAGGGCGATACCGATTGGACCGAGCTTTCCGACGGCATCGATACGACCGATGGCAGCCTGACTATTTCGGACGCGCTTGTTGGCAAGCGCATCAAAGTTACGGCGAGCGCCCTCGACAACACCGTTGAGTGGGTTTCGCCCGATAGCGTTACCGCAGCGGGGGAGTATAACCTGCTGCGCGTGACCACTACGCCGCAGATCAATAGCGATTCGACCCATCTCGTCTCGGGCGATAGCGTTAAGGCGACGGCGCAGGCCAAGCGCGCCGACGGTTCGGCCACCAATGGTATCGACGTCACCGGCCAGGCGACTGTTGCCTGGTATGCGGCCGACGACGCGAAGGCTCCCGCGGCCGACTGGACGCTTCTGCCCGATATGTCGGGCGCCACGGCAACGGTTTCGGCTTCTGCCGCGGGTAAGTATCTGAAGGCTGTCGCCACGAGCGGCAACTCGACGGTTGAACTCGTCTCTGTCAATCCCGTAATCGCCGCAGGCTCGCTTGAGGCCGCAGTCCAAAAGCTCAGCGATGCCAATAAGCAGATCGCTGTTGATTACAGCGCCAAGGGCGGCAACGTCAACGATGTTCTGAAAGCGCAGCTTGCCGATCTGGGATTTACCGATATCGACGTCAAGGTCTCTGAGGGCGGCGTTGCCTTTAAGGCCGGGGACGCCAAGGCTACGGTCGGTATCTCCGATGCCCAGGATAAGACCAACGGCGATGTGACGTTCTTTTTCATTGACCCCAACGACTACACCGGTTACAACATCGACGGCCTGCGTAGCGCCGATGTGGTGTTTGAGCTGTCGCGCAATGGCAAGACCGAGTACTACCAGCCCAACAAATCGGTGCAGGTTGCTTGGGACGAGGCCCGCGTTCAGCAAATGCTCGACGATGCGGCCGAGCAGGTTGCCATCGGTTACGCCGCAGGCGATTCGGCTGAGTCCGTCACGTCCAACCTCACGCTTCCGTATCGCGCGGGCTCCAAGAACAAGTTCGAGGTTAGCTGGAAGAGTTCCGACGGCGATGTCATTTGGCCGTCCGGTTATGGCTGGGACGACTACACCGGCAAGGTGACGCGCGTCTCGAGCGATCGCGCCGTTACGCTGACCGCGACGGTTTCGTTTGTGAGCGGCGGCCCGAGCGATGTCGAGGGCTCGCACGACTTCACCGTGACCGTCAAGGGTGATCCCGAGAAGGTCGCCGCCGACAAGAAGGCGCTCCAGGAGAAGGTCGATGAGGCCTTTACCTACGACAACATCAAATACTCCGGCACCGATACGATTGCCGATAAGGACGGCCTGACCGCCGACCTGCAGATGCCGCGCACGAGCACGCTCAACATCGACGGCAAGTACTACAAGGTCGAGTACTCCGCCAGCACAGATGACATTACGTTCAACGGTTACAAGGGCACGGTCTACCAGCCGCTGCCTGGCGCCAAGGCCGCAAGCACCAAGATCACCCTTACGGTGACCGATAAGTCCAACGCCGAGGTCACGGCAAGCAAGACCCTCGACTTTGCGCTTGCCCCGCAGGACCAAGACGAGCTCGATGCCGAGCTGTCCCTTATGGAAAAGGCGAAGTCCGGCTATGCTGTCGCCATTCTGAATGGCCAGGAAGCCAATGCCGTTTCGGCGGACATGCACGCGTTCCAGAAAGCCTATCTTGATGCCGACGGCAACCTTGCTTGGAGCTACGACAAGGCGACGACCGATTCGACGTCCCTTGGTATTGTTCCGGTGGATCTGCCTGGCTATGACGCGATGTCCGGACAGGATTGGCGTCTGTTTAAGTCGAGCAACAGCTCTATTGTCTCCGCAGAGAATCTCAAGGTCACGCAGCCGCAGTACAACACGAAGGTTGTCGTTTCCTCGCGCCTGACGAGTGAGAAGTACGCTCGCTATGCTGAGCGCTATCCCGACAATGCCACGTATGCCAAGCTTGCGAACCAGGACGTGTCGGCAAAAATCACGGTTCTGGGCACGAGCGGCCAAAACGATCCCGAGGTTACGGCGACGTGCACAGTTATCGGCGTCGATTCCAAGGGCAAGCAGCAGACGTGGGCTGCCGCTTCGCAGCACACGCTCAAGAACGGCGCGACCGCGGCCGATCTTTCCGAAGAGCTCTTTAAGCAGGCCGGCCTCAAGGCCGACTATGATCCCAACGGATCTTGGGGTTGGGTGCTCAATTCCATTACGTCGCCTTTCGATGCCAATCGCACCCTTGCATACGACCATGCTACGGGCGCCTATTGGCAGCTGTTTATCAATGGTGTTGCGGCGTCGGTTGGCGCCGGCAGCTATACTCTCGAGGCAGGTGACGCTGTCGTCTGGTGCTACTCGAAGTACGGTGACGCTGCGCCCACCGACCAGCTTTCGGTAAGCTGCACCGTTATCGGCCAGGATGCTTCAGGTGCTCAGCAAACGTGGGCTCAGCCTACGACCGCGCTGGTGGAAGAGGGCGCAACTGCTGCCGATCTTTCCGAGCAGGTCTTTAAGCAGGCCGGCATTGGCGCCGACGTCCAAACCGGTTCGTATGGTTGGTTCCTCAATTCGCTGACTTCTCCGTTCAATAAAAGCGTGAAGCTTTCGACCGTACAGGTTAACGAAAGCACCTGGAAGTCCTGGCAGTTCTTCGTTAACGGCAAGATGGCCAATGTTGGCGCCGGCAACTACACGCTTAAGGCCGGCGACGAGGTTGCCTGGGTCTATGGTTCCGATGGCACCATGCCCGGTCAGGTTTCTGTCTCGATGGAGATCATCGGCAAGAAGGACGATAAGGCGCAGCGCTGGACCGATCCTTCGACGCAGGTGTTTGTTGAGGGCACGACGATCAAGGACGCCACTGCCGCCTACTTTGATGCTTTGGACATCAAGTCCGAGATGTACGATCAGCTGGGCTTCTGGGGCGTTCACAGCCTTGTCTCTCCGCTTGACGGCACTAAGTTGGCCGGCGCTTGGTCATACTTTGTTAACGGTGTTCCCGGTTCTCAGCTCGATAGTGACTACGTGCTCAAGTCGCGTGACGAGATCGTCTGGGCTTATGCTGCCGGCGACACGGTGCCTAATCCCGACGAGGTCGTAGTCAATCCGAGCGCCCCGCGTCCGACCGATTGGAAGTCCGATTGGGACGGCAAGTCCAATGCGGCGGTCGAGAACGTTTCGACGCCTACGGGTGCGCTAGCGAGCTCTTGGACGTTCGATTGGAAGGCGTATTCTGGTTCGGCGTATCCCAACGCGAGTGAACCTATTGTCGTGAACGGCAATGTGTATCTTGCCGTCAACAAGCGTTTGCTAAAGATTGACACCAAGTCGGGCAAGGTCCTTGCCGAGTCGAATCTTAAGGCTGCGGTCGGTTACACCTCGCGCCCGATTTATGCGAACGGTTTGGTTATCGTTCCACTTGACAAAGGTGTGGTCCAGGCCCTAACGGCAGATACGCTCACGACGGTCTGGGTTACCGACTCCGTGAGTGGAATCGCCCAGTCCAATTCTCAGCTGACGGTCGATGGCAATTATCTCTACGTCGGTACCGTTGATGTCGATTATGGATCGAAGAAGTACAACAACGGTCATCTGACGCGCATCAACATTTTGACTGGTGCTGTTTCGTGGCAGCATGTCAATGCTGATGAGGGCTATTACTGGACAGGCGCTACGGTGGGCGATGACTTTGTCTTGGTCCCCACCAGCTCTGGTACGGTCGAGATGCTCAGCAAGTCAACGGGTGATGTGCTCGGCAGCGTTTCGGTTGGAGCGATTGTCAACTCCACCTGCGTGCTTTCGGCTGACGGCAGCCATGCCTATCTGATCTCGCGCGACGGTAAGCTGCATGTCTTGGCGATTTCCGATGGCAGCTCGCGCGATGCGGGTGCCGCTTCGTGTATTACCGAGGAGCGTGTGGTCGACCTTGGCCTTACGGGATGTGCATGCGTGCCTACGATGCTCGACGGCAGGCTGATTATCGGTGGCGAAGTCAATGGCGGCTCAGCGCTTGCTATCGTTGACCTGAACAGCAACTTTACCACGACGCTAATTTCCTCTGCCGATGGCTCTTCACTTCCTGCTGGCGGCATTAAGGGCGCTCCTCTTGTGAGCGTCCAGGGCGATGACGCGTATGTCTACTTCACGGTTAACTACGGCGAGACCTCCGACTATGTTAATTACACGACGGGCGGTGGCGTATATCGTTACAAGTTGGGCGATGCTGAGGCTTCTGGTGTGTTTAGCGCAACGGGCCACAACAACTACTGTGATTCGCCCATCGCTTGTGATGCACAGGGCAACTTGTACTACATCAACGACTCTGGCACGCTGTTCAAGCTGAATGCTGGCGTGAAGGTTTCGTTCAATGCCGGTGATGGGTCTAAGGTCGATTTCCAGACCACGGCCGCTAACGGCTCTGTTGCCAAGCCTGCCGATCCGACGCGCGAAGGCTACACCTTCGCTGGTTGGTATACCGACGAGGCTTGTACGGAGGCGTATGACTTTAGCGCTGCGGTGACGGCTGATATGACGCTGTATGCCAAGTGGATCAAGAACGCCGTTGCCCCTGACGGTAACGGTGGCTCTGGCTCCAAAGGCGGCTCGGGTAACGGTACAAACGGCCAGCAGGCTGGCGGTGCTGTTGCTCCGGGTCAGAAGCCGGTGTCTACCACGACTACGACCGAGACCAAGGACGATAAGGATTCCAAGAAGGATTCCGATAAGTCAGACAAGAAGGACAAGAAGTCCGACACGGGCTCGTCTGCTGCGGCCACTGCCAAGAAGTCCGCTGCGGCTCCGGCACAGGAGTCCGGCTTCAATCCGCTCGCCATTGCTGGCGTGGTGGCCGGCGTGATCGGTCTCGCCGTCATCGGCGTGTTCGTGCTCACCAAACGTCGGTAGGTGAGGGCTGTGTCCAATAAGCCTCGGGACGCCGAGTCCAAGCAGCCCGACTCGTCGTTCATCCAGCTCGACGATGCTAAGCAAAAGGGCGCCGCTTCGGCGGCGTCCGCCCCTCGGCGCAAGGCGCTTGTTGGTGTTCTGACAGCCGTCTGCATCGTCTTGATCGTTGTGTCGCTAGGTTTTGTCCAACCTTCTTCCAGCGGTGCATGGTCCATCGATTGGATCGCTCAGGCCGTGGCGGGGAAGAGCGTTGCCGACTCTGGCTCTGCTGGCTCTCACAAGACAGAGGCGGGCTCCTCGTCTTCTGACGCCGTGGACTCCGAGTCCAAGGACTCGGATGAATCTGATTCCAAGGACAAGTCTGAATCTTCGGACGAGAAGTCTGACAAGGATTCGAAGGAGAAGAAGTCCGAAGACAAGGGCGGCAAGAAGTCAGGGGACAAATCGGGTTCACAGAATTCTGATTCCACTGGCGGATCGAGCTCTTCTGACGGCTCTTCTTCGGGCGGCGGCTCGGCGTCCGGCGGTGGGTCTGCATCCAATAGTGGCAGCGCCTCTGCGGGCAATCAGGGCGGCTCGCAGCAGCCTGGCTACGTCACGGTGACGGTTTCGGTCACATCGAGTGCCGTTGGCAATCCTGTGTCTTCTGGTGGTACCTTTACCTTTAACAAGGGTGCAACGGCCTACGATGCTCTGTGTGCTCTGGGTCTTTCCGTCAATGCGCACGGCTCATCGTACGGCACATATGTCGCCGCTATTGGCGGTTTGGCCGAGAAGGAGCACGGCGGCACGAGTGGCTGGATGTACTCCGTCAACGGCGTGGCGCCCAACACGGCGTGCAGCAACTACGTCCTACACAACGGCGACAGTGTCGTCTGGTATTACGTAACGGGCTAAATGCCTCGACATAACACGCCATGCGGGCGGTTCGGACAAACATCCGAGCCGCCCGTTTTTCATGCGAATGGGACGCCGTAGCCCGCCTCGTATGCCTTCCTCGGCAGACTCTGCAAACAAAAAACCGGTTGGAACGAGAGTTCCAACCGGTTATACCTTCAAGCAAATGTCGAACAAACTACGACTGCGCGCCCTCGAGGAAAAGGCGACGGCTAAAGTAGTTGTACCAGGTGACCAAGAACGTGGCGATGGCCTTCATGGCCTGGTAGCCGATGCTCAAAAACGTGACGCCCACAAACATGTACAGGTCGTTGAGGCCCAGACCAATCACCGACAGGATGGTGAAGATCGTGAACTCGCGCTTGCGGCTCATGCCCTCGCGGTGGTCGAACACGTACTTCATGCTGAGCCAGTAGTTGACCACGACAGACGTGGTAAACGAGATCGTGGTGCTCATCAAAAAGTCGAGGTGGAACAGCTCGACGAGCGCAATGAGCATGCCCCAGTCGATGCCAAAGGAGATAAGACCCACGACAGCGAACTTGAGGAATTGCTTGGTATGAGGTTGTGCCAGTGCCTTGCGCACGTAATCACATCCAATGCGTTGACGAATCGAGCAACGAGATACTTTAGAGCTTTTGCATGGGAAACGTAAGGTCTTTGGCAAGAACTATACGAACTCGCCAAATATTCAAGAGGCAATCCGCAAACGTTGCAAATCTTGCCGTAAACGAGCAAGGCCCACGAACAACGCAGTGCTCGACGCGCGTTGTCCGTGGGCCCAGTAGTGCAACGAGGAGGCCGGACTACTTGGTCTGCTCGCCCTCCAGGAAAATCTTGCGCGTTACAAAGTTGTAGACCATGACCAGTGCGGTGGCGCAAATCTTGGCGATATTGGCCTCGAGGCCCAGGCCGGCGTTGAGGGCCAGCACGATCCCATCGTTGAGCGCCAGGCCAATAACGGACAGCACGACAAAGATGATGAACTCGCGGCGGCGGCTCATGCCCTCCTTGTGTGCAAATACGTACTTCATGCTCGCGACGTAGTTAAAGATGAGCGAGACGATAAAGCCGCTGGTGTTGGCGATCAGGATATTGAGGCCCAGACCGTAGTGGAGCAGATTCATGATGCCAAAGTCGATGACGGTGGCAACGGCGCCGACGACGCCAAACTTCATGATCTGCGCAAGGAGCTTTTGCATGGTACCTGCCTTAGTGTGGCGCCAGGGCGCCGTGGGGATGACAAACTCAGCAAGTTTAGCCAATCCCCGCAGACGGAGCTAGGCGCGCTCCTCGATAGCACCGTTTCTATATGCATCGAGCAGCTGGCGCAGGTCCTGGATCTGGCTGCGAATCTTGGCACCGGTATCGGTGTCGCTCACCATGCGGCGCCGGTCGGCCTCGTCAAAGCGGTTGGTCTCGCTTTCGATGTCGATGTTGCGGGTGAGCGCCTCGGCAACGGTGGTAAAGGCCTGGTGCGACTTGAGGCGGCATCCGCGCGAGCTGGAGATAAGCGTGTAGCCGGCGATGCCTGTTTTGGGATGGTAGGCGCGACAGAAACCGCCGTCGATGACCAGCAACTTGCCGTTGGCACGGATGGGCTGCTCGCCCTTGGTGGTCTTGACCGGGGTATGGCCGTTGATGATGTGGCCCGTCGGCGAGCAGGCCATGGGGGCGACGCCAAACTCGCGCATGATATCGTCGCAAACGGACGAGGACGTGGTGAGCGTATAGTACGGGTCCATCGGCTCGACCCACGTGCTCTTGTCGGCGATGTAGGCGCGCTCGAACGTGCGCACCACGCGTCCGCTGGCGGGTGAGTTAAAGCCGATCCACAGGTACCACATCCAGTCGAGGGCATCGCGGTCGCCGACGCGCCAGGCGCGGCGGGCGATATAGTCGCAAAAATCAAAATAATCGCGCCCGGCGTGCCAGGTGCCCAGGCAGTTCATGCTGCTAAAGGTGCCGTCTTCGTTGAGCGGCACGCAGCCGTGGAACAGCAGATTGCCGTTGGCGACCTTATACAGGGAGCCGTGGGTATAGAGGAAATCGATGTGGCGATGCAGATGATCGGCGGTGACAAACTCGGACACGAGCTTGTTTATGATGTGCTGCTCCTCGGGCGTGAGCGTGTACGGGTCCGCCGGATTGACGGTGGGGAAGTCGTTGGTTGTGAGTGGCCACACGCTGCCGTCGGCAAGCGTGACCGTGCCGGCGTCGTGATCGATCTTGTCGAGCAGCAGGCGGTCGACCATGTCGAACTCGGGGTGGCGCTGGATAATCTGACCCTCGAGCTTAAAGAGTAGGACGTTGATGGCCTTGATCAGCGGGCTGATGGACTCGCCGGCGGTATAGGTGGCGTCGGCGAAGGCGACAAGCTCGCGCAGCGAGATACCGTAGTCGTTCTCGAGGATCTCGTAGTTGTCATAGCGAAGGTTGTTGCGCAGCACCGTGGCGATGCAGGCGGGCTCGCCGGCAGCGGCGCCCATCCACAGCAGGTCGTGGTTGCCCCACTGAATATCGAGCGAATGATAGGTGAGCAGGCGGTCCATAATCTTGGCCGCGCCGCCGCCGCGGTCGAAAATGTCGCCCACCAAGTGCAGGTGGTCGACGGCGAGGCGCTTGATGAGCGAGGCGAGCGACTCGATAAAGTCGTCGGCGCTGGCGGTCTCCAAGATGGATTCGATAATGCGCTCGTGATAACGCACACGGTAGTTGTTCTCGTCCGGATGCGTGTGCAGCAACTCGTCGATGATGTAGGCGTAATCGCGCGGGATGGCCTTACGTACCTTGGAGCGGGTATAGCGGCTCGATAGCGAGCGGGCAACCACAATGAGCTGGTCGAGCATGGTCTTGTACCAGGTGGGCGAGTCCTCGCGCCTGCTGCGGACAAGATCGATCTTCTCGCGCGGATAGTAGATGAGCGTGCACAGCTCGCCCTTTTCGTCAAAGGAGAGCGTGTCGCCAAAGATCTCGTCGACATGCTCGCGCACGACGCCCGAGCAGTTGTTGAGGATGTGCATAAAGGCTTCGTACTCGCCATGCACATCGCTCATAAAATGCTCGGTGCCCTTGGGCAGGTTGAGGATGGCCGAGAGGTTGATAATCTCGGTGAATGCGGATTGCTCGGTGGGAAACTGTCTCGACAGCAGGCGCAGATACTTGAAGTCTTGCGGATTGCGATCGAATGCGACCATGAGGCACCTTCCGATGTGGTTGGTAAAACTGATAAAACAGCGTCAAACGTTTATCAGTATGCGCCGCTTTTGTTTCGATTGGGGATAGGAGGTCAAATTGTTGGCCGAACGGTTTGGTAAATCGATTTAGTCGAGGTAGATATGGCGGTTGAATGGAGACGCAGGGTCGTTTTTGCAGGCGCATACCTCCGGGGTCGATAGGGATGATAACGGTAAAGATGTTCACTACCTTTGGTTCAATTTGGTAAATAGTGGACATTTGTACCGTATTCACGCTTGCTGTGCGATAATTTACGCAGCAATGAGTAAGGAGCCTCATATGAGTGATTTTGTCCTGACCTGTGAATCCGCCGCCGACCGAACCCGTGAGTTCTTTGCATCGCGCAATATCCCTGTCGTGTGTTTTCATTACGAGATCGACGATGTTGTCAATACGGACGATCTGTATCAGTCGATTGCGCCGGACAAGTTTTTTGCCCAGATAGCTGCGGGCGCTATGCCCAAGACGTCTCAGGTGAGCGTGGGTGAGTACGAGGAGTTTTGGGAGCCGTTTGTTGCCGAGGGTAAAGACGTGCTGCACCTGGCGTTGTCGTCGGGTATTTCGGGCACGTATGGATCGGCCTGCGTTGCGGCGCAGATGCTCGCGGATCGCTATCCCCAGGGCGGAAAGGTGCGCGTCATCGATTCGCTGGCGGCGTCTTCGGGCTTTGGCCTGCTGGCGGAATGTGCCGCCGACGTTCGCGATAGCGGCGCTTCGCTCGACGAGACGGCCGCTTGGATTGAGGAGCATAAACTCAACCTTCACCACTGGTTCTTCTCGACCGATCTGTCGAGCTACCTGCGCGGCGGTCGCATTTCGGCCGCAAGCGCGATCATCGGCACGGCGCTCAAGATTTGCCCGCTTATGACGGTCGATTGCGACGGTAAGTTGGCACCGCGTGAGAAGATTCGCACCAAGAAGCGCGCGATCTCCGAGATGGCCAAGACCGTGATGGCGCATCTGCAGGACGGCACGCACTATTCGGGCAAGTGCATCATGTCGCACTCGGCGTGCCGCGAGGACGCCGAGGCTGTTGCGGCGCTGATAGAGGAACAGGTTCCGCAGCTCAAAGGCAAGATTGAAATCAATAACATCGGTGCTCTGATTGGCTCGCATACCGGCTCTGGCACGGTGGCCATCTTCTTTATGGGCGACAAGCGCGTGGATTAGCGTTTGTGGGCTGGTTGACAGTCTTAACCGCTGCGCCTGTCCCTCCTAACATTTGATAACAGAAAAAGGCCCGTCCCGTTGTTTGCGGGGCGGGCCTTGCTGTTGCGGCTAGCGTTTCTTTCCGCGGAAGAAGAAACCGTGCAGCGAGGGTTTGAGTCCGCGGTTGGCGCGACGCTCCTCGATATGATCGTGGATCGAGGCGACGCGTTCGATGACTTCGTCGGGGATCGGCACATCGGGATTCATGTTCTCGACCTGGCTGACCTCGGCGGCGGCGACCTGGTCGATAATGGGCACATCGTCGCGCGAGATGACGGGCGTGGCGTCTTCCTTCATCTTGCGATAGCGCTGCATCATGTCGGTCTGCAGCTGTTGGGCCGAAGGCGGTGTCCAGATGATGGCATTGGCGCCGGCGGCGATGGTCTCACGGATGCTCTCGGGCGTCTTACCGCCCGGTGCGATGAGCGGCAGGTTGGGATAGTGTTCGCGCAGCTCGCGCAGGACCTGCGGTGTGTTTTTGCCGGCCGCGATGTTGAGAATCTTGGCTCCGGCGCGCACCTTGGCATGCGCATCATCGTCGCAACGTACGACCGTGGCGATGACGGGGATGTCGGCGATGTTGGTGATGTGCTCGACCATCTCGGCAGTAGCGGGGGAGTTGACCACGCAGCCCGCCGCGCCCTGCATCTCGGAGACGGCCGCCATCTGCACGGAGCGCTTACCGGTAGTGGTGCCACCACCAACGCCCACAAAGACCGGGCACTCTGCAACGGTCAACAGCGCCTGCGTAATGGCAGGCTGCGGCGTGAAGGGGTAGACGGCAAACACGGCGTCGGCATTGGAGTTGCGGATGACCGCTACGTCGGTGGTGTAGATGAGCGACTTGATGCGGCGGCCAAAGAGCGTAAAGCCGCTGGCCTCCTCGATCTCATCGGGCATGCGGAGGGCCGCCTTGCGCAGGCGCCCGTCGATGGGCAGCGGCTCCATGGGCAAAAGGCCGTTGGGCGTTACGGCCACCTGGGGCTCGGTAAATTCGTCTGCAAGCTCTACCTCGGAGAAGTCGACCGAGGCGACGATGTCCTCGTGAACCTCGGCGGGAACATCGATGGGGGCTTGGTCGTTCGTCGCGGCAGGCGTATCGAAGGAGCTGGTGCCGACAAAGGCGTCGACGCGCTCGTTCAAATCGTTAAGAGTATCCATGGTGGTCCGTTTCTATGTTGTGCGGCCGGCAGTGCACAACCGGCGCTACGTTGCTAAATCGTTTGATGAGTTGATTTTTCCCCGCTGCGCTATCCGTTAGACCGAACGCCTGTCGAACGTGAAGGAGCTGTGGTGGCGGGTTTCGAGGTGCTATCTTAAATGTCCCGTTTAAAAGAGAGGTGACGCGGTATGGAATTAACGGCAATGTTGGGCTCGATTGGCCTGTGCGTGGGCGCAATCGTTGCCGCCGCGGTCATCTACTTTGTGGTCACGGCCATTAAGGGCAAAAGAGCCGAGCGCAAGGAACGCGAGGCGCTTAAGCAGCACCGTGACCAGCAGGACAAGCGCGCACGGGAATAGCTTGTTGAGTTTTGAATCCGTGCGCTAGCTGCGTTTTCGGATCAGGGCGATGTAGAAGCCCTCAAAGTCGCGGCTGGGCGGGATGGTGAGCGTGCCGGGCATGCCGTTGGTGATGGCCGAAACCTGACCCGCGGCGATTGCCTTGGTGAGAGCGTTGGACTCGATGCGCGGCTCCTCACCGGCTTCCTGGGCGCGGCGTGCTTCGCTTTCACTCGGCGTGCCGTCGAGGGGGATGAGCTCGCAGTCCATATGCTTGTCGAGGGCCTCTTGCAGGGCGTCCTCGTTTTCCTGCGGCATAATCGAACAGGTGGAATAGACGAGCGTGCCGCCCGGCTTGAGGGCGCCCATGGCGCGGTCTAGAAGCGCGCGCTGCGAGCGGGCGCACTTGCCAAGTAGCTGCTCGGTCAGGCCGCGCAGGCTTTTCTCGTTGCCGCTGATGACGGTGCCCGTGCCGGTGCAGGGGGCGTCGAGCAGGATACGGTCAAAGCGGAAGAACTCGTCGAGCTCGCGTGCGTCGATGCGCATGACGGGCACGTTTTTGGCGCCTTGGCGGTGGAGGTTGGACTCAAGCTTTTCGGCGCGGGGAATGCTCATCTCGCAGGCGGTGAGGTGTGCCTGGCCCTGGGTGAGGGCGGCGATCTGCGTCGTCTTGCCACCGGGGGCCGCGCACATGTCCAGGATGTCCTCGCCGGCCTGAGCGCCCAACACCAAAGGCGGCATCATGGACGACAGGCTCTGCAGATAGATTTTGCCGTCGCGGTAGATGTCGAGATCCCACAGATCGGATACCTGGGCCTCGGGCAGGACGAAAGCGTCCGGGTACCAGGCGACGGGGCGGTGGGCGATGCCGGCTGCGTCGAGCGCGGCGGCGATGTCCTCGGCGGTCGCCTTGAGCGTGTTGGCGCGCAGCGTGACCGGGCGTGTGGCAGCGGCGCCGAAGCCCTCGATCATGAGCTGAGCATCGGCGGGCGCATAGGCACCGGCGACTGTGTCGACCATAAAGCGCGGCAGGTCGACGGCGGAGTGTTGGGCGGCAAGCTGGTCGGAAAGCTCGGTGGCGGCAAACTGCCTAAGCTTGAGCTCGGGCTTAACCTGCTTTTTCTGCTTACGACGACGCGGCTTGGACATCCGTCTTTCCTTCCACCTAAATGATTATTCTGGGACGGGGATTAAAAAATCATTTAATCCCCGTCCCAGAAAGACTACTTTGCGGCGCCCGGGAATGATTTTTTAATCCCCGTCCCAGAATAATCATTCCCGGGCGCGTTGCGGTTGCCTAGTACTGGCTCTCGTGCTTGCTAAAGAAGTCAAAGCGCGGGGGCAGCGGCTTCACGCGGTGCTCGCCGGGCTTCTCGCCCAGGCTCTCCACAAACTCATCCGTGGAGGCAAAGATATTATCCCAGCTAAAGAAGGCGACCGGGTCAACGTCGAAGTACTCGCAGATGAGCTCGCAGCCGGCCGGGACGATGCCGTGCATCAGGACGGTCGCCACGCGCAGCTCGGTGAAGGCGTCGACGAGGGCTTGCGTCATCGCGGTATTGGCTTGCTCGCCCTCGAGCTTGTTGGCGGCCTTGGAGGCGTCGCTCCAGCGCTTGTTGGCGGCGCGCAGATAATCGTCGCACACGGCGAGCGCGTGGTGCGTCTCGAACTTGTACATAGCCTGCTCAAAGGCGAGGGCGGCCTGCTCGGCGGCCTCGACCACGGTGGCAGAGGCGGCGCCGGCCGGAATGCAACCGTTGCGATAGGGGCTCTCGTCGCCCTCCTTGACGGCGACGCCGTAGAAGCAGCTGCGGGCCAGGCGGTTGAAGACGCCGGTCAAAAGGGCGCTCTCCTTAAGGGCGGGGTCGATGACGCGCTTGTCGTCGCAGGCGTGTACCTCGTTGCCGTCCTTGTCCTTGCCGGTCACGCGGGTGTCGTATGCCTTGGGGCTAAAGCTCACCGGCTTCTCGGACAGGCCGAGCGACAGCCAGTGCGCGCGCATCTGCTCGCAGGTGTAGTGGTTGAGCAGGTCGTCTGCCGGCGGGGGAGGCGTTTGCGAGGACGAGCTTGCCTTTTTGCCCATGTAGAGCAGGTGGTAGCAGGCGCTGACGGTGCTCTGCGTAAGGTCCCAGCCCAGAGCCTCCCACATGGCGGTCTGCGCGATGCAGTAGAAGTAGATGTTGTCCTGTCCAATGAACTGGTAGATCTGTGCGTCATCCGAGCACCACCAGTCGCGCCAGTCGAGCGAGCTGTGCTGGTAGGTGGGCGCGGGGACCTGCGTGGAATCGGCGGCGGGCTCGCCCATAAGGGCGGCGTCCTGGGCGGCGACACCCTCGGTCACGCCGGCGGCCTTGGCATCGCGTGCGAGCACGGTGCGGGTGTAGCTGATGGGCGCCCACAGGCTCTCGGGCCAGCACCAGCAGGTGACGTCGGAAACGCCGTCGACCTCGGGCACCGGAACGCCCCAGTCGATGTTGCCGGTGATGCGGAAGGGCACGAGCGCCTTGCCGCTGCGGAAGCGCACGCCGCCGTTGGCGAGCACCGCATGGGCATCGTCGCGCTCCTTCCAGCTGGGGAAGGTGACGGTAAAGCTGCTCTTGTTGCCCTCGGGCTCCAGCACGGTGTGCTCGGGAAGCTGATCCTCGACGGCATCGAAGGCCTCGCGGAAATTGTTCTGAATATAGAGCTGAGCCGGCAGCAGCCACTCCTCCATGGTCTTGGAGACCACGGAGCGAACCTGCGGGTTCTGGGCGAGCTTGGCGGTGTAGGTTTTCATAAAGTCGAGGTAGGCCGGCAGGTCGAAGTAGAGGTTGTCGACCGGGCGCAGCTCGGGCACCTCGCCGGTGAGCTGGCTCTTGGGCGCGATGAGCTCCTCGGGCTCAAACTGGTGACCCAGGTCGCACTCGTCGGCATAAGCCTTCTCGGACTTGCAGCCTTGGATGGGGCAGCGGCCGATGACCTGGCGGCCGTTGAGGAACGTGCCGGCCTTGGCGTCGTAGAACTGCAGCGTGGAGCGCTTGGAGATGGTGCCCTGCTCGTGCAGGCGCTCGATAATCTCGGCGGTAACCTTGTTGTGAATCTGCGCAGCCGGCTCAAGACCCGAGCCGCCGTAGATGTCGCAGCTGATGTTGTAGTTGTTGAGGGTCGCGGCCTGGCGGGAGTGATTGGACTCGACATACTCGCCGATGGACTTGTCGTAGCCTTCGTTCTCCTTGAGCTTGCGGTAGCTCTCCATGATGGGCGAGCCATAGCAGTCGGTGCCCGAGGTGAAGATGACGTTCTCGCGGCCCAGACGGTCGCGAAGGAAGCGGGCGAAGAAGTCGGCCGGGACAAAGACGCCGCCAACGTGGCCAAAGTGAAGGCCCTTGTTGCCGTAGGGCTCGCCGGCGGTAACGATGGCGCGGCGAGGCCAGCTGGGACGGTCGTTCATGGAGTATTTGGATGCCATGGGACTCCTTCGCATATGGTGAGAGCGCGGCCGGGCGCGAGGCCTGGCGACGCGGTGGTCAATTCGTGCATATCGTTCGACATTATCGCACATGCGGACGGGTACGTGACAGGGGCGCTATCCTAAGATGCTATGAATGAGATTTCCAACATACATGCGTTTGAAGACGAGGATTTCCTGCACGCCTGCTTTGTGTGGGGAATGGCCGTGCTTGGCGCATTTGCCGTGTGTCTGGTGCCGGTGTTTATGCTGCTGGGTGGGCCCGCGGATCTGGATGCGGCTGACGCGGGCGGCTGGATGGCGGTCTTGGGCTGGATAGTCGGCTTGGCGGTCGTCTCTGCGGCGTCATTTGCCGTGCACGAGTTGGTGCATGCGGTGTTCTTTAAGCTGTTTGCGCCCGCCGGTGCTCGGGTGACCTTTGGGGCAAATCTCGAAACCTGCATGATTTACGCCTGCGCCGAGGGCGTGGTGTATTCGCGTGCGCGGTACATGGTCATTTGCCTAGCGCCGACGGTTGCCTTGACGGTGGCGTTTGCCCTGGGGTTTGCGTTCTCGGACTATCCGCTGCTGTGCTATCTGGCGGCCGGCTTGCATTTGTCGGGTTGCGTGGGCGACTGGTATTACGTGCGGACCATTCTGCGCGACCGTCGCATTGTCGCCTGCGAGGACACATCCTTTGGCGTGCGCTTTTTCGCAAGGTAGTCTTTTTGGGATGATTTTTCTGGGACGGGGATGAAAAAATCATTGCGGGGGAGGAGATGTTGATGAAGCCGTTGCTGCTGCATGCTTGCTGCGCGCCGTGCTCGCTGGAGCCGGTTCGCCTGCTGCGCGAAGAAGGGTTTGAGCCCACGATTTGCTGGACCAACCCCAATATTCAACCGCGCGATGAATGGCGGCGCCGCTTGGGCGAGCTGCGCCGGTGGTGTGCCGATGGCGACATCGAGCTCGTAGAGGCAGGGGAGGACCGCGATCGCTGGGAGACCGGCGTGGCACCGCTGGGTGCCGATCGGCCCCGTCGCTGTCGCGCGTGCTATGCCTTGCGCTTGGCCGAGGCATGCCGCGTGGCCCAGGAACGCGGGTTTGAGTTTGTGGGCACGACGCTCGCCGTCTCGCCGTATCAGCTGTTCGAAACCTGTAATGACGTGTTGGAGCGTCTAGCTGCCGCCCGCGGTCTCACCCCGGTCATTCGCGATTTTCGCCCGTATTACCCCGAGGCCACGCGTCGTTCGCGCGAGCTTGGCATGTATCGGCAGAATTACTGCGGTTGCCGATTCTCGGCCGTCGAGGCGGCCATGGACCGCGCCCGCATCCGCGACGAGCGCAAAGCCGCCAAAAAGTAGTTCATTTGGGACGTCAGCCTGCTAGGATGTAGAGCGGACTTTAGCAATATAAGGAGTATCCGACGTGTCTATGCGTACCGATGATTTTGACTATAACCTGCCCGAAGAGCTCATCGCCCAAGCGCCTGCCGAGCCGCGCGACTCCTGCCGCCTGCTGGTGGTGGATCGCAAGGGCTCCGAGACAGGAACGCCGCTGAAGCATGGCGGCACCGTTGAGCACCGCATCTTCCGCGACATCATCGACTATATCGAGCCGGGCGACGTGCTCGTCATCAACAAGACGCGCGTGATGCCGGCCCGCCTGATCGGTCGCAAGGCCGGCTCGGGCGGCGTGGTCGAGACGCTGCTGCTCAAGCGCCGCGAGGACGTTGACCCGCTGGGCCATGTTTGGGAGTGCCTGGTCAAGCCGGGCAAGCGCCTGAAGCCCGGTGCTCAGATTGAGTATCGCGCCGGTGGCGCCCATGCGCCCGAGGGGGCTCCCGTGGTGCTGACGGCCGAGGTCATCGACTTTGTCACTGATAGCCGCGGTGGCCGTCTGGTGCGCTTTGAGCCGGCCGGTTGCAATGCCGCCGGCGAGCCACGCACGCTCGACGAGGCCATCCATGCTGCCGGCCACGTGCCGCTGCCGCCCTACATTACCGATTACGAGGGCGATCCCGAGAAGTACCAGACCGTCTACGCCATGAAGGAGGAGCACTCGGCTGCCGCTCCCACGGCGGGTCTGCACTTTACCCCCGAGCTTATGGCCGCTATCGAGGCCAAGGGCGCCAAGTTTGCTGCCGTCGAGCTCGAGGTGGGCATCGATACCTTCCGCCTGGTGGAGGAGGACGACCCTACGCAGCACGTGATGCACACCGAGCGCTACCACGTATCGCAGGAGGTGGTCGACGCCGTGCATAAGGCGAAGGCCGAGGGACATCGCGTGATCGCTGTCGGTACCACGGCGGTGCGCTCGCTCGAGAGCGCGTTTGACGCCGATGCGCCGGTGTCCGATCCGGCCGTGACGGCGCGCTATTTTGAGGGCCGCGAGGACGGGGCCGATACGCTCGGCCGCGGCGACATCGTGGTGCGCGAGAACGCGACGACGCAGCTCTACCTCATGCCCGGCTCGACCTATCACGTGGTCGACGCGCTGATCACGAACTTCCACGTGCCGCGCTCCACGCTCATGATGCTCGTGAGCGCGCTTGCCTCCCGCGACCAGATCATGGATGCCTACGCTGCCGCCATCGAGGAGCGCTACCGCTTCTTCAGCTTTGGTGACGCGATGCTCATCTTGTAGGTTACGGCGTTTTACAAACGCCGTAACCGGCCGACGCTGCGCGGGCCGCATTTGGACAATCTGACGTTCAACTTCAAGGGCGCGACCAGAAGGTCAGCGCCCTTTCGTTTCACGTCACCTTGTCTCAAATGCGACCCGCTCGCTGTCGTTGCCAAAACATCGGCGTTGCCGCGGTTGTCGGGTAGTCATTGGGGACGTTCCTTTTGTGTCGGCACCTGGGGACAGTCCTTGTGTCAAGAGATCGGTGCAAGAGGGATAGGTTGCCTTGTAGTCGTTGGGGACGTTCTTGTTTGACTAGTCGTTTAAGAACGTCCCCAATGACTATTGGCAGCTGGTTTACTTGCTCGCGAACAGCCAGACCAGGATGATTACCAGAATCACGGCGATGATGCAGACGATGGCGCCGGTGAATTTGATGCGTGAGTCGCGGGTGCGCTCTCGTACGTCGTCCTCGGTAGCCTCGAGCTGGGCCACTTCGCGCTCGGTTTCGGCGTGCTCGGCCTTATCGCGCGCCAAGGATCCGGCGAGCGACTCGGTGATCTCGGGATGGTCGTGCACCTCGGTCGCCTGTTCGATAATCGACTGCGCATGTGCGGCGTCCGCCTGGGCGTTGGCGATGGCCTGCTCCTGCTCGCGACGAGCCTTGTCCTGCGCGGCGATCTTCTCGCGCAGTTCGCGCTGGCGCGTCGCGGCGGCAGTCTTAGCCGTCTGAAGTTCGTCGCGTGCGGCATCGGCCTCGGTCGTCACGGCTTGGTGTGCGCGCTTGGCATCGGCGATGGGGGCCTGTGCCTGTTCGACGGCCTGCTCGGCGGCGGCGAGCGAATGCTCAAGGTCGGCGGTCACGCGTGGAATGTCTTCCTCGGCCTTGCGCAGAGCATCGGCGGCATCGGAGATCTGCATCGAGAGCTCGCTGGTGCGCACGGTGTAATTGGCGGGGTTCGCCGAAGGATTGCGCTGCAGCTCGGCATACTCGCGTCGCAGCGTTTCGAGCTGTGCACGAGTTGCGTTGGCAGTTTGCTGTGCGGCGGCGACACCTGCGTCGCGCTCGGCCTTCACCTTGTCGCGAATGCGCTTGGAATCTTCGAGTCGACGAACCAGGCGGTTACCGGTTTCGCGTGAACTCGCCTCGCGAGCCTCGACGGCATCGAGTGCAGCCTTCAGGTGACGCTCGGCTGCATCATCTTCTGCCTTCATTTGCTCGAGCTGGCCCTTGAGCTCATTCGCTTTGGTGGCGTGGGCATCGCGGTCAATCTCGGCGGCCGCAGCGGTCTTTTGTGCCGTGGCGATTGCCTGGCGCTGGTCGGCGACAATCTGGTCGTAACGCCCCGCGATATCCTGCCGTGTCTCGAGCTCCTCGGCCTGATCGGAAATGCGCTGCTCTAACTCTGCCAGGTGGTCGCGGGCATCGGCGAGTGCCTTTTTCGCGGCGTTCATCTCGCGCATGGCCGAGGCTCCCTGCGCGATAAAGGCGCCCACGGCGTTCGCAGTGTTCGAGACGGCAGTTCCCAGGTCGCGGCTCGCGGCGGAGGCGTGCGGGGCGACCGGGCGACCGGTGTCGGCAGCGTCCACATCGGTCGTTTGCGGCGCGGCGATATTGCCGGTGCCGCCTTCGATCACAGAAAAGCCCGCTGCATGCGGGTCGACGGCGTCCGCGCCAATCGTGGGATGTTCGAGCTGCAGAAACGAGGGCATAGTGCTGCCCTGATCGGCAACGGGGGTCTCGCCGGGTACAAAGGTCGAGGCGGCCTCGGCGGCCTCTTCTTCCTCGGCGTCAACGTCGGCATCGGCGACAGCATCCTTCATCGCTTTGACAGCATCCATCATGGAATCCATGACAGCATCAAGCTCTTCTTCCGAAGATACCTCGATGGGGCCTGCTGCTTGCGGGGCGGCGTCCTTTTCGGGGGCGTCGTCCTGAACGGCCGAATCGTCGTTTTGCACGTCGGCGTCTTCGGCCGCAGGGATCTCCGTCGCAGCGTCGTTGTCCAGAGCGGCGTCGTCGATGTCGGTATCATTGCAGGTCGCAGCGTCAGTATCTGCGGCGACGTCTGCTGAATCATCAATATGCTGTTGAGTCTGGGGGTCCAGCTCGTCTGTCATAGGCATGTGCTCCTCATCGTTGTTCGTCACCCTATGATAAAGTCTCGCGCCGACATCCCGCGCCCCGCAGCAAAGTTTCAAAACGTGTTCGATGACTCGTTTGGGTGACAAAAAATTCGGCCTCTTTGTCCAGTTCGTGCTTGACATTCCCTTCGCCGAAAGACGTTGCACCGTTCGCCTGCCATGGTCTTTATTTTTCACTTGAACCCGCTAAAGTTGCATTTCAGCTTTTGGCGCGTGAAGTTGGATGCGCGCAGTCGACGGGCTGGCCCGTCGCGATTTGAAAGGACTTCGTATGGGACTTTTCACTGGTAAGACCGTAATCGTTACCGGCGGCGGCAAGGCCACGCTCAAGGACGGCTCCGCTGGCTCCATCGGCTACGGCATCGATATCGCTTTTGCCAAGGAGGGCGCGAACCTCGTCATCACTGGCCGCAACGTCGCTAAGCTTGAGGCCGCCAAGGAGTCTCTCGAGGCTGAGTACGGCGTCAAGGTTCTGCCTGTTCAGGCCGATGTCTCGGCTGGTCAGGACAACGAGGCCGTCGTCCAGAACGTTATCGACAAGGCCATTGAGGAGTTCGGTCGCATCGACGCCGTCGTCAACAATGCTCAGGCCAGTGCCTCGGGCGTGACCATTGCCGATCACACCATGGATCAGTTTAACCTGGCCATTTACTCGGGCCTGTATGCCACCTACCTGTACATGCAGAAGGCCTATCCGCACCTGAAGGAGACCAAGGGCTCCGTGGTCAACTTTGCCTCGGGCGCCGGCCTGTTTGGCAACTACGGCCAGTGCAGCTATGCCGCCGCCAAGGAAGGCATCCGCGGCTTGACCCGCGTTGCCGCCAACGAGTGGGGCAAGGACGGCATCAACGTCAACATCGTGTGTCCGCTTGCTTGGACCGCTGCGCTCGAAAACTTCCAGGATGCCTATCCCGAGGCGTTTAAGGCCAACGTCCACATGCCGCCGGCGGGCCACTATGGCGACGTCGAGAAGGAGATCGGCCGCGTGGTCGTTCAGCTCTGCGGCCCTGACTTTAAGTACATGAATGGCGAGACTGTCACCCTCGAGGGTGGCATGGGCCAGCGTCCCTAATGGTTACGCGGTTTTACCAAACCGCGTAACCAGTTGACGCTGCAAACCCGCCAGAGCGGCAATCTGCCTTTCAACTTCGGCGGCATGATCAAAAGATCAATGCCGCCTTGTTTCAAGGCACCTTGCTCGCTCTGGCGGGTTTTCGCTGTCGGTGCCATAGCATCGGCGTTTGCGTTGCTGACAGAAGGCCTCTCATGGGTAGTCGTTTAATGCACCAGTTTCTGTCGAGTCGGTGCTCCTTGCGGGTTGCCCGTATAATGGTTTGCGTATGAACCGCAACCAAGGAGTTCCAGTTTATGGACCAGAACCTTTTTAAATTCGACCTGATCGCCGAGGATCCGACGACGCACGCGCGTGCCGGCGTGCTGCATACCCCGCACGGCGACATCGAGACGCCGATCTTTATGCCCGTGGGCACCAAGGCAAACGTCAAGGGCATCCCTACCGAGACCGTCAAGCAGCTCGGCGCCCAGATCGTGCTTGCCAATACCTATCACCTGTCCATGCGCCCCGGCGAGGACACCATCGCCGAGCTGGGCGGCCTACACAAGTTTATGAACTGGCACGGCCCCATCCTTACCGACTCGGGCGGCTTCCAGGTCTTTAGCCATAACGACGCCGTCAAGCTCACCGACGAGGGTGTGCGTTTTATCGTCAATGACTACGACGGTCGTCACGTGTTCTGGACGCCCGAGGACAACATGGAAATCGCCATGAAGCTCGGCTCCGACATCTGCATGCAGCTCGACCAATGCCCCGGCTATCCTGCCACGCGCGCCTACGTCGAGCGCGCCGTTGAGCTGTCGAGCATGTGGGCCGAGCGTTGCTATAAGGCTCATACCCGCGATGACCAGGCGCTCTTTGGCATCGTCCAGGGCGGTATGCATCTGGATCTGCGCCTGCGCTCTCTGCGTCATCTGGAGGAGTGCGGCGACTTCCCCGGTTACGGCATCGGCGGCTACTCGGTGGGCGAGGACCACGAGACCATGTTCGAGACCCTGGCACCGCTCGTGAGCGAGTATATGCCCAAGCACAAGCCGCGCTACCTGATGGGCGTCGGCAACCCGACGACGCTCGTGCGTGGCGTGGGCGTGGGCATCGACATGTTCGACTGCGTGCTGCCGACGCGCACCGGCCGCATGGGCACGGCATTCTCCAGCGAGGGTCGCCTCAACTTCCGCAACGCGCGCTTTGCGCACGACGACGGTCCCATCGATCCCACCTGCACCTGCCCGGTGTGCACAGGCGGTTACAGCCGTGCGCTCATCCGTCACATGGTCACGCAGAAAGAGATGCTCGGCGGCATTCTGCTGTCGATGCACAACATCTACTACCTGCTCAACCTTATGCAGCGTGCCCGTCAGGCCATTATCGAGGGCCGCTACGGTGCGTTCGTGAGCGACTGGATGAACAGCCCCGCGGCGGTGGATTACTAAGGACGGCGCGGACGCTTGCGAGGCGTGAGCAACGGCAAAGGCCAAGCGGCGATCGGTCGTCGCGTTCGCTAACATGGTCTGCAAGACCGCTGACCGATGTCTTGCAAGCGCTTGATGCATCGTGGGTACCATACCGAATGGTTGATGTTCGGGCGGGTGTTTGACGCATGGCGTCGACCCCGCCCGTTTCTGTTTTCGATAGGAGTACCCATGATTAAGAATGAGAACGTCGAGGGCGAGCCCGCCTACGACGAGACGTACCGCCGCGGCCCCGTGGTCATGCGCGGCCCCATGATTCCTAAGGACAACACCTACGCCAACCTGCTGGCACCCGAAGATTCGACCGACTGGCTGCATGCCGACCCCTGGCGCGTGCTGCGCATTCAGGCCGAGTTTGTCGATGGCTTCGGCGCGCTTGCCGAGCTCGGGCCTGCGGTGACCATTTTCGGGAGCGCCCGCACGCCCAAGACCGATCCGCTCTACAAGGCGGCGCGCACGGTCGGCCGCAAGATCGCGCAGCGCGGCGTGGCGGTTATCACCGGCGGCGGCCCTGGCATCATGGAGGCGGCCAACAGGGGAGCGGCGAGCGCCAACGGCAAGTCGGTCGGCTTGGGTATCGAGCTGCCGCACGAGCACGGGCTCAACAAATACGTGAACCTTGGCATGGACTTCCGCTACTTCTTTGTGCGCAAGACCATGTTTGTCAAATACAGCTCGGGTGCCATCGTGTTCCCCGGCGGGTTTGGCACACTCGACGAGATGTTCGAGGTGCTCACACTGGTGCAGACGCACAAGGTCAAGCGCATGCCGCTCGTTTTGGTGGGCACCGAATACTGGCAGGGCCTGTTCGACTGGCTCAACGGCCCGGTGATGGACGCCGGTATGATCAGCCCGCTCGATCCCGAGCTGGTGCATATCGCCGATGACCTCAACGAGGCCGTCGACATTGCCCTAAGTGGGCTGATGTAGAGCAATCGTGCCCACCGCGACATGAATATGTATGGCAATCTGATGCTATCTAACGTCAGTTTGCCATTTATATTGGGTATACTGATGCAAAAGACGAGAGCGAGGAGGTTGCGTATGTCTACTGCAACGGTTAAGCCTACGACGGTTCGCATCGAAGAGGGGCTCAAGGAGCAGGCGACTGATTTCTTGGATTCGGTTGGTCTGAGTCTCAATTCGTATCTCAACCTTGCTGTTCGGCAGCTGGTAAATCAGCAGAAGATTCCGTTTGAGATTGTGGGTCGATCGGAGGTGCCCAATGAGGCGACGAGGCGCGCTATGGTGATCGCCGAGGCTCATGAGTTGGGAATCCTGCCGGACGATAGCCCGTCATTCAACAACGCCGATGAGCTTATGTCATTCCTCGATGAGGGCTAGGCGATGTTTGAGATTAAGGTCGAGGCTCAGTTTAAGGCTGACTACAAGCGAACGATGCAGAGTCATCCGCAGCTAAAAACCGAGTTTAAGGCGGCAGTTGCCGAGCTTGCGGCACATGGTTCGCTTCCGGCGGAGTACGGTGCCCACGAGCTCTCCAACCCGGGCGGCAACTACAACGGGCACATCGACTTCCATCTATCCGACGGCCTGATCGACGTGGTCGTTCTCTACCTGCCGCATAAAACTAATCCGGTGATTCGACTGGTCAGAATGGGTTCGCATCAAGAATTGTTCCAGGGCCCACTGAGCTAGCCACTCGCTTTTAACTTGCGGTGGAATAGGGATTGATTGGCGGCTGATACGCCAAAAAACAGTCCCTATTCCACCGCAAGTGGTGGGGATGTCCTGCCTGTTGACGTGGCATCTGGCTTTCCCTTGTGGTTGATTTCGTCTAAGAGCTCCGCTGCGATCCCGCTGTTTTTGAACCTGATGCTGCAGTCTTCTTTCTTGGGGAAAGCTAGTAGCGGGATCGTTCCGTACCAGATAGTTTCTTCGTCAATTATCGCTGCACACAAACGTCCTTCTGCTCTAATGGCATGCTCGACGTTCATTTCTGCCAAAGTCTCGCTTGCATTTTCGCGCGGAGTCGAGGCAATGAAAAACTCAAGAGCAATCCCTCGGGCAGTGGCACCTTTGATTGCATCGCCGAGCTTTGCGAGGCAGGCGGCGGATGCGTAGGGCGCGGCAATGAAGATGCTCTTGGCGGCACCAACGATGTCTTCAACCAGAGTCTCTACGGCATTAGCCGGTTCTATGAGAATGTTTTGATCGGACTGCTCGCTGCCTCCGGTCACGTAGACTTCGTACCCGAGCTTGGCGTAGGTCTTGAGTCTCTTCTGGTACATGCGGGCGAGCATGGGTATAGATAAATCAACGTAGTCGAATATCTCAACCCGTCGCTTGCCCTCGTGGCTTCTATGGAGCCTGCCCGCCTGCTGCGTGATGCTGCCGTCCCACGATATCGGCGTGGCAATGAGTAGGGTGTCAAGGTAGGACAGATCGAAGCCCTCGCCCAAAAGGCTTTCGGTGGCGACGATGATTCGATGTTCATGCTCGAAGCGGGGAAGACTGCTCAGTATCGTTTTTCTTTCTTTGGCGTCGATTTCCCCGGTCAGGAGAACGGGTTCGTGTCCTTGGTTTTTGAGCATCCCGAACAGCTCCTCGGCATGCTTTTTCCTTTTAGTCAGCACGAGCGGATGCCGGCCGTTTGACGCAGCTTCAATAGCGTCGTTGACAATCAATTCGTTTCTAGCTGCATGCGTGCACAGCAGGTCGAGAATCTGATTGAAGTTTGCGCCTGGCTCGTAGGCGGGTAGTCGAATTCCAGTAAAACGAGGCCGTACGATGCGCTGGATGCCCTGCTGAATCGCTTGCGCTTTTGGATCGATAACATAACGGAGCGGGCCGCAGAGCATGGAGAGCGCCCGCGTAAGGCCGTCGGATCGTTCGGGCGTCGCAGAAAGGCCGTATACGTATTTGGCCGGGGCGGACTTGAGAATAAGCTCGAGCTGTGGTGCGGCGGCATGGTGGCATTCGTCGCAGATAATGAGGCCGTAATTACGAACAAGGCCCTTAACTATCGGCTCTCCGGTTTGGCGGTCTTTGCCAGATAACGACTGGAACGAAGCGATGTCGACGAGGCCGCTTACGGCCATTTTGCCCCCTCCTATTTGTCCGATGACCGGAGGCTGCCTTTTGCTGATTCGTCCTTTTGGGGTTCGGACGGGCTCCCTGTTGTCCGTAATGTCGATAAATCGCTCGAGCTGGGATTTCCATTGGGTTATGAGTGCGGTTTTGGGAACGATGACGAGCGTTGGAAGACCAATGGATGCAATAAGATAAGCTCCGACGACTGTTTTACCGAAGCCTGTCGGCGCGGACATGATTCCGTCTTCGTATATGAGCATCTGATCAGCGGCGATTTGCTGCTCAGGGCGAAGGACTCCTTTAAATGCCATAACAATCGGATTACCCGATTTGCGCTCGTCTGAATAGTGGGCGGTAACGCCGGTCTCTTGAACTAGCTGCTCAAGTTGAGTTTTGCAGCCCCGGGGAATTGCAACATGGCCATCTCTCAGTTCGCTAAGGTCTATGAGTCGCGGTTTGCCGAATACTGATTGATGCATGGACTGCGCGCGATAGAATGCCGGATTGGCAAATGTCGCAAGTCCGCGGATTTCCATTTGAGCTGCTAGACTCAGAGACTTCTCGGGGATGTACAGCATATCGGCTTGAATAACGGACAGCGATGAGGGAAAGTCCCGCGATGTGAGTGGTAGTCGCTTTCGTGGTCTTTGGGCATACCGTTTGCCCTTGTTTGCCACCGTAGTTGTTGCTGGTCCGTGTGGGTTGTTTCCAGGGGCCTCAATCAGATCTTGCGCCGTCGAGCGCGGAATCAGCTGGACTTGTGATAGATAGAGCCATTGGTCGGGAAAGGGCTTGAATTGTTCGTCTACAAATACACTGTTTCCTTCACGTTGCGCCTTGCCTTGAAAGGGGAGTGCGATGAGGTTTCCGAAGCCTCCATCGGGAATAGTGGCCTGAGCGGGTGGCATTCGATCAAAGGCCTCGAACGTGATTGTCTTATTATGCGCCGCAGCTTCGGTTATGAGGCAACTTCCAAACTCTCGGGCAGCCTTTGCGCTGATTGGCTCGAGGAAGAAAAACCAGATGTGGGCGCCGTTGCCGGACCTTGAGCGCTCAACGGCGGCGTTAATGCCCCGTCGTATTGCAACAAGCCGTACGGCATTTGTTGCCTCTTTCCAGTCCGCTTTGTCAAAATCGATGACGAGAACTTTCGTGTTGCAGTTCCTATCGAGAACATATTGCCCGAGGACATCGCGGAACCGGTCATCGTTGCCTTTAAAGTGAGCAATGATTGCGGCATCGCTTAATTCCGGGAAGATGCGATTGCTGCATTCTACGCATTTAACTCTTTGATGGGCTGCTTTGGGGCAAATTCCTGGCTCCCACTCATTAGCACAAGCAGGCGTATAGCCAATGCCCCCGTCCTTTCTGCGATATCCATGAGCGTAAACATCTTTGCGCCCGGTAAAGAGACTGCGAAAGAGCTCGAGTTTATCGCGTGCTGGGCTCGCGCTGGTGACGATGCCCTCGATTTGCGCTCGTTCATCGAACAAAGCGCCAGCTTCTTCCCACTCTTCTAGCGTTGCGTAGCGTACGTCTGAACCGTTGTTGCAAATGACGATTTGTCGGTGTTGGTCCGATATATGTGTGATCGTCTGATTGTATTTAAATTGTGCGGTCCCAAAGAGGGCGTATTGATGCATGGCGTTGCCCATTTGAATGCCGTCCTTGTATTGGAGTTGTTGAGGCAAGGGTACGGCATTACGGCTTTTTGGGATATGTAATTTCGATTCAAGTTTGCTAATGGCAAGGGATTATTCTGCGAGCGGCTTTCGGTCGATGCCAAGGCGCGCGACGGCCCTTGATAATCAGGGTTTGCGGTCATATGGGTAGCCGGAGGCGTAAAGAGCGGACCTCATTCAGACCGTGTGGGCAAAAAATGGCAAATATGAGTAGTGTTGCTCGGTTAGTCTCATATCATTTGAGAAGTATCTAAGACCAATTGACTGAGTTTTAGTATATTCACCCCCTAAACACGACGATTCGGGGCTTTATGGAGCTTGAAATCGGTGGAAGCGGGCAATTTCAGCGAAATTTTGCTGTTACTAAATTTATGACAGTACTCATATTTGCCATTTTTTGCCCACCGGGTACCGCTAGGGGCTAGTCGAAGCTCCCCCAAACAGCTGGGAATGCGCCGATCGTCAGCATATCTTGTATATGGAGGGGGCTCAGCAAAAGAAGTTGCGGTGGAATAGGGATTGATTTGCGTCTGATAAGCCAAAAACAGTCCCTATTCCACCGCAAGTGGTAAAGGTGCCCCTAGTGGATGGGTTGGTAGCGGGGGCAGTAGCTGATTGCTATGGCGTCGACGCCTACGTGGGTGGCAATGGTGCAGCCGATGGGGCCGGTGCCGGCGTCTACGTAGTCCTGGCCTGCGAGCGCCTGGTTGACGAGCTCCTGCTCCTCGGCGGCTCCGGTCGTGAGCACACGCACGTTGGAGCCCGGATGTTCGGCCAAAAATGCGAGGCAATCGGCCATGGTGTTGGCGACGATGCGCTTGGCGCCGCGGCCCTTCTTGATGGCCTTGATCTCGCCCGATTTCCACTCTGGCGAAACGGCCAGGCGAATGTTGAGCATCTGCGTGAGCTGGCCGGCGAGTTTGGGCGCGCGGCCGTTCTTAACGAGGTTCTCGAGCGTGCGGGGAATCAGCAGCAGGTGGGCGTCGGGCAGCGTCGCGCGGATCTGCGCCTCGGTCTCGTCCAGGCTGCGGCCGTCCTCGCGCATGGCCAGCGCGTACTCCACCAGCAGACCCTCGGCGCCCGAGCCGGTGCGTGAGTCGATGCAGCGCACGTCGAGCTCGTGCGCTTCGGCCGTCAGGCTGGCGTTGGCATAGCAGGCGGACCACTCGCTGCACAGCGAGATAAAGATGGCGCTGTCGTGGCCGTCGGCGAGCACGCGGTCAAAGAGTGCCTTGAACTCGCCGGCGCTCGGCTGCGAGGTGTGCGGCAGTTGCTCGGAACCGGCCATGCGCGCGACGTACTCCTGGGCGGTAATCTGCACCTGGTCGAGCAGGTCCTCGCCCTCGATAATCACATGCAGCGGAATTACGTAAATGCCGAGCTCTTGGGCGCGGGCGGGGGAGATGTCCGACGTGGAGTCGGTTATGATGGCAAAAGACATAATTGCACCTTTCGTTGGGGCGCTTGCGCGCCGCCTTCTGAGAGCAAAGTGCGACAAGTATAGTAGAGTCGTTCCACATTACTAGGTTCAATTGTTGAATAGTCAACAGTTTGAAGTGTCGGTGTGGAAATCGTCAACTGGGGAAGAGGAATGCCGATGGAGGCGCTGGAGATATGCAGGCGGCCGGTCGTGCTGTTCGATTTTGACGGCACGGTGGCAGATACAGGCCGGGCGGTGATGACCTCGACGCGCAAGACACTGGCTGCGCGCGGGCTTTCTGAGGCGCAGATGGGTGACCTGCGCCGCATGATCGGGCCGCCCCTGTGGAAGAGCTTTCACGACTTTTACGGCTTCTCCCGCGAGGAGTCGCTTGTGGTGGCCGACGAGTACCGCGCCTTTTTTGATGAGCTGGGACCGGAGGAGTACCCCGTGTTCGATGGGATTCCCGAGCTGCTGGATGGGTTAGCCGCCCGGGGCAAGCGTATGGCCGTGGCGACGTCGCGCATGGAGGCCAAGTGCATCGACATGGTGCGTGAGCTCGGGCTTTCTCAGTTTGAGGCGGTGGTTGGCATGAATCTGCCGCAGAGTCGCGAGACCAAGGCCGATTCGGTCCGCGATGCCTTGGCGGCGCTCGGCGCGACGGCCGACGATGCCGTGATGATCGGCGATCGCTTTAACGATGTGGAGGGCGCGCACGCGATGGGCGTGCCGTGCATCGGCATCTATTCGGGCGCGGCGGCGCCGGGCGAGCACGAGGCAGCGGGCGCCGAAGCGGTGGTGCACTCGGTGGCCGAGCTTGCTAAACTTTTCGCTATCTAATGACGTGATGTGAGGGGCGGGCGTGCCTGCCGCTCATTGGTAAGGAGGTCGTCCATGAATCAGGTGGAGCAGAGCGTTGCCGAGTATGTCGACGAGGTCTGGGAGGATGTCGTCGCCGATATCGAGCAGCTGGTGAGTTATCCGTCCGTAGCCGTTGCTGCCGACGCGGAGCCCGGTGCGCCGTTTGGCCGCCCGGTCCGTGATGCGCTCGATTGCGCGCTCGGCATTGCGCAAAAGCTCGGCTACCAGACGAGCGACGACGAGGGTTATGTGGGCATTGCCGATATCCCGGGTCGCGGCGACAAGCAGCTCGCGACTATCTGCCACGTGGACGTGGTGCCCGCAGGCCCCGGCTGGAACACCGACCCGTTTGCGATGGAGCGTCGCGAGGGCTGGCTGCTCGGCCGTGGCGTGATTGATGACAAGGGTCCGGCCGTGTTGTCGCTCTACGCCGGTGCCTACCTGATCAAGCACGGCATTGTGCCGCGCTACACCTTCCGCGCGCTGCTGGGCTGCGATGAGGAAGTGGGCATGTCCGACGTTCACCATTATCTGGAGAACCACGCGAACCCCGACTTTCTGTTTACGCCCGATGCCGAGTTCCCGGTCTGCAATGCCGAGAAGGGTCAGTTTGGGGCGACGTTTGTGAGCCCCAAGATCGACGGCGGGCGCATCGTATCGTGGAGCGGTGCCGAGGCGAGCAACGCCATTCCGTCGCAGTCTATCTGCGAGCTCGCGATTGCCGCCGATGAGCTGCCGGCACCCGTTGAGAATGCCGACCGCCTGGAGATTACGGCGCTCGATAACGGCCATGCGCAGATTTTTGCCCACGGCATTGGCGGTCATGCCTCGATGCCCGAGGGAACGATCAATGCCGTCGGCCTGATCGTGTCGTATCTGCGCGAGGCCGAGGACGCGTTTGGCGCCCGTGACGAGCGCCTATTGACGCCCGCCGAGCACGAGTTTGTCAAGTTTCTGGCATTTGTCCATGCGGACGCCTATGGCCGCGGCCTGGGTATCGACGCGACGAGCCCCGCATTTGGCCCGCTCACCTGCAATCCCGGCGTCATCCGTGTGGCGGATGGCCACATCGAGCAGGTCATCGACGTGCGCTTCCCCGATAGCACCAGTGCCGATACCATTTGCGAGCAGCTCGAGCCGCTCGTGGGCCGCTTTGGCGTGACGTATCGCGTGGATCGTGCCAAGGTGCCGTTCTCGGTCTCTGCCGACGATCCGGCCGTGAGGGCGCTTATTGATACCTATAACGAGTTCACGGGCAAGCATGCCGAGCCCTTTGCCATGGGCGGAGGCACGTACGCGCGAAACTTTGCGCGCGCCGTGTCGTTTGGCCCCGAGGAGACCGGCCTGGAGCTGCCCATATGGGGCGGCCAGATGCACGGCCCCAACGAGTGCGCCAACGAGGAACAGCTCAAGCAGGCGCTCAAGATCTACATCGTGGCAATCCTGCGCTTGAATGAGCTAGAGCTGTAGGGCTTCCCCAGGCACCCGACCTTGCCCCTCAAACCGTCGCTTGCGTACCAAAGTACGCGGCGCTCCTCTTTCGGGGCAATCTCGGGCACCTGGGAAACCCCAACAATTTGCTTGGATACAAGTTCGAATACCGAGCCGGCGGCACTTTCGCCCAGGCTTCTAGCAAGTTGCGGTGGAATAGTTCCTAGAATCGGCTGCCTGACAGCCAAACAGGAACTATTTCACCGCAACTTCTTTTTATCGGTGTAAAAGGTGGACCATGCCAACCGGCGGGATTGTTATCCGTTTGTAAAGGCTTGGCAGAGCTTGCGGTAAAGGTCTATCAAAAGCCCGTAAGAAACCGCAGTTGGCGCGGGCGCTGCCCGATCGAGGCCGTATCTTTCCAAACAGCAAAGCGGGCAGGGTGCCCGCGAGTCGCATGTATGAAAGGAAGATCATGCTCGATCAGGCTTATTCTCGTCGTCAGTTCCTCGGCCTCGCTGGTGGTCTCGCCAGCATCGTCGGTCTCGGTCTCGTTGGTTGCGGCGGCGCAGGCGCTTCCAACGCCGCCGACAAGGGCAGCGCTGCTGCTGCCGAGTCCGTCTCCGGCGAGGTGACCTACGACGGTGCCTCTTCGTTCCAGGCTCTCGTCGAGGCCGCTGCCGAGAAGTTCATGGACGCCAATCCGGACGTCTCCGTCTCCGGCTCGGGCAACGGTTCGGGCAAGGGCCTGACCGCTGTTGCCGCCGGCACCGTCACCATCGGTAACTCCGACGTCTTCGCCGAGACCAAACTCGAGGCCGACCAGGTCAAGAACCTCGTCGACCATGAGGTCGCCGTCGTGGGCATGGGCCCCGTCGTCTCCAAGAACGTGAAGGTCGACGACCTGTCCCTCGAGCAGCTCAAGGGCATCTTCTCCGGCCAGATCACCAACTGGAAGGAGGTCGGCGGCGACGACGCCACCATCGTCGTGCTCAACCGCAAGGCCGGCTCCGGTACCCGCGCCACCTTCGAGGCTGCCGTTTTTGGCGACGAGGCCGTCGACTTTAAGGGCGACGCCGAGCTCGACAAGTCCGGCGATGTCCAGACTCAGATGGCCAGCACCGACAATGCCATCTCCTACCTCGACTTCTCGCACTTCGACGACTCCAAGTTCAACGCCATCAAGGTCGAGGGCGTGGAGCCCAAGAGTGCAAACGTCACCGACGACTCCTTTAAGATCTGGGCTACCGAGCACATGTACTGCGCAAAGGACGCCGACGACGCCACCAAGGCATTCCTAGAGTTCATGCTTTCCGACGACGTCCAGGGCAAGCTCGTCGAGGAGCAGGGCTTTATCCCCGTCTCTGCCATGAAGGTCGTCAAGGACGCCAGCGGCAAGGTCTCCGCTAAATAAGTAATCGCCCCCGGAAAGGTTTGCAATGGCAAAACAGCTGCCAAAGCGCGACCTTGAGAACGTGGGCCTGGGCGTCACGGGCGCGTGCGTTGCGCTCGTGACGCTTGTCGTTGCCGCGCTCATCTTTATGGTCGCCCAAAAGGGCCTCTCGGCTTTTCTCAAGGACGGCGTTTCGGTCGTCGAGTTCTTCACCGGCACCAAGTGGGACCTGGCCAACACAGCCGAAAGCGGCCTGCCCTACACCGGCGCCCTGCCCTTGATTGTCACCTCGTTTGCGGTCATGGTGCTCTCCACGCTCATCGCGCTGCCCATCGCCATCGGCTCTGCCATCTTTGCGGTCGAGATTAGCCCTAAGTTTGGCTCCAAGATCTTTCAGCCGCTTATTGAGCTTTTGACCGGCATTCCCTCGGTCGTCTTTGGCCTGATCGGCTTTCATGTGGTCGTCGGTCTTATGAAAAGCGTTTTCCACGTGAGTACGGGCCTGGGCATCCTGCCCGGCGCCATCGTGCTAGCCGTCATGATCCTGCCGACCATGACCACCCTTTCGGTCGATGGCCTGCGCGCCGTGCCCGACAGCTACCGTCAGGGCTCGCTCGCGCTGGGCTACACCCGCTGGCAGACCATCTGGCACGTGGTGCTCAAATCCGCCATGCCGTCGCTCATGACTGCGGTCATCCTTGGCATGACGCGCGCCTTTGGCGAGACGCTCGCCGTGCGCATGGTTATCGGCGGTATCGAGGCCATGCCGACGTCGCTGCTGTCGCCGGCCTCGACCATCACCACCACGCTCACCACGTCTATGGCGGTCTATGCCGAGGGCTCGGCCCAGGACGATGTTCTGTGGGCGCTCGGTCTGCTGCTGATGGGCATGAGCCTCATCTTCATCCTGATCATCCATCTCATCGGCCGTAAGGGGGCGAAGGCTCGTGGCTAGCACGCGCATCCATATCGACGAGGCGAGATTCGGGCGCGTCCAAAATCAGGACCGCATCGCCACGGGCGTGCTGACGGCGATCGTCGCCATCGTCATGCTCGTCGTCATTTCCATGGTGGCCTATATCCTGTTCGAGGGCATCTCGACGCTGTTCCAGCCGGGATTTCTCACGCAGCCCGCGCGCGCCAACGGAACTCAGGGCGGCGTGCTCTACCAGCTGTTCGACTCGTTCTATCTGCTGCTAATTACCCTAGCTATCTCGGTGCCCATCAGCCTGGGCGGTGCGGTCTTCCTGGTTGAGTACGCGCCGGACGGGCCCATCCGCGACATCGCCTCCACCGCTATCGAGACGCTGTCCTCGCTGCCCTCCATCGTCGTCGGCATGTTCGGCTTTCTGGTGTTCTCGGTGCAGCTGGGCTGGAAGTACTCCATCATCTCCGGCGCCGTCGCGCTCACCATGTTCAACATCCCCATCCTGGTGCGCGTAATCCAGCAGGCGCTCGAGGACGTGCCGCAGGCCCAGCGCGATGCGTGCCTGGCCATGGGCCTCACTCGCTGGGAGGCTACGCTGCACATTCTGATCCCCGAGGCCATGCCTGCCATCGTGACCGGCATCGTGCTTTCGGCCGGCCGCGTGTTTGGCGAGGCCGCGGCGCTGCTCTTTACCTCGGGCATGAGCTCGCCGGTGCGTTTGAACTTCTTGAGCTTTAACCTGTCGAGCCCCACCTGCGCTTGGAACGTGTTCCGTCCCGGCGAGTCGCTCGCCGTGCACATCTACAAGATCTATGGCGAGGGTAGCCCCGAGGCTCAGCAGATCGTCTGGGGCACCGCGGCACTGCTGATGATTTGCGTGCTGCTGTTTAACGTAATCGCCCGCATCGTGGGCAAGCAACTGGCAAGGAAGATGACGGCCGAATGAGCGAGATGAATGCAACGCCCGCAACCGAGGCGGCCACGTCCGAGACCCAGGACTTTCTGTCGAGTGTGGGGGAGAGCGAGAAGCGCGTTCGCGTGAGCGGCAGGGCCGTGAGCGACGAGGTCGTGCTCTCCACCAAGGACGTCAACGTGTACTATGGCGACCACCATGCGCTGCACAACACGTCGCTCGACTTTCACAAGGGCGAGATCACGGCGCTCATCGGGCCTTCGGGCTGCGGCAAGTCGACCTTCTTGCGTAGCCTCAACCTTATGAATCGCGAGATTCGCGGCTGCCGCGTGGAGGGCGAGATCAACTACCGCGGGCGCAACGTGAATACCAAGACCGAGAACACCTACGAGCTGCGCCGCTCCATTGGCATGGTGTTCCAGCAGCCCAACCCGTTCCGCAAGTCCATTCGCGACAACATTACATTTGCGCCTAGGCGTCACGGCATCACCGACCGCGACGAGCTTGATCGTATGGTCGAGGAAAGTCTGCGTGGTGCGGCGCTGTGGGACGAGGTCAAGGACAAGCTCGACAAGAGCGCCTACGCGCTTTCGGGCGGCCAGCAGCAGCGTCTGTGCATCGCGCGCACGCTGGCGCTCAATCCCGACGTGATCCTGTTTGACGAGCCCTGCTCGGCGCTCGACCCCATCTCGACGCTGGCGATCGAGGACCTGATGTCGTCGATCGTTGCCGACCGCGCCATCGTCATCGTGACGCACAACATGGAACAGGCGTCGCGTGTGTCCAACCGCACGGCGTTCTTCTACATGGGCGATATGGTCGAGTACGACGAGACCGACGAGATTTTCCAGCGGCCCAAGGACAAGCGGCTGAATGATTACCTCACCGGCATGTTCTCCTAGTCCGGGACATGCTTGAGGCCCGCGGCGGCCACGGTCGCCACGGGACTGATTGGAGAGGCGGGTCATCTCTTTCGGGAGATGGCCCGCCTTTTTGCTCTGCGACCGAAACGACCACCACAAAGGGGACAGGCACCTTCGTGGTGGTTTGGGGTGAGGCTCGCTGCTATCATGGACAACGTTGAATTTCTACGAAGGAGCAGGGCATATGGCGATTCTTTTGGGATGCGATTCCGTCAGCCTAGAGTTTCCCACCAAGCATATTTTCGATAACGTGACGCTCGGCGTGGACGAGGGCGACCGTATTGGTATCGTCGGTAAAAACGGCGACGGCAAGTCGACGCTGCTGAGTGTGCTCGCCGGCACGCTGGAGCCCGACGACGGCCGCGTGACGCACCGCCGCGACACCACGATCGGATTGCTCGGCCAAAAGGACAACCTGGTCGATACCGACACCGTGCATCATGCCGTCGTCGGCGACACGCCCGAGTACGAGTGGGCGTCGAGTCCGCGTACGCGCCAGATTCTGGCTGGCCTTATTAGCGATGTGCCCTGGGAGGGCACGGTGGGCGAGCTTTCGGGTGGCCAGCGCCGTCGCGTGGACCTTGCGCGCCTGCTGATCGGCGACTACGACGTGCTCATGCTCGACGAGCCCACCAACCACCTGGACATGCGCACCATCAACTGGCTCGCGCGTCACTTAAAGGCCCGCTGGCAGCGCGGACAGGGCGCGATGCTCGTGGTCACGCACGACCGCTGGTTCTTGGACGAGGTCTGCACCAGCATGTGGGAGGTTCACGACGGCCAGGTCGATCCCTTCGAGGGCGGCTATTCGGCATACATCCTGCAGCGCGTAGAGCGCGACCGCATGGCCGCGGTTACCGAGGAGCGCCGTCGCAACATGGCACGCAAGGAGCTCGCGTGGCTGAGCCGCGGTGCCCAGGCGCGTTCCACCAAGCCCAAGTTTCGCGTGGATGCCGCTCGCGAGCTCATCGCCGACGTGCCGCCCGTGCGCGACGAGCTGGAGCTCAAGCGCCTGGCGGTGAGCCGCCTGGGCAAGCAGGTTATCGACGTGGTCGACGTGGACGCCGGCTATACGGATACCGATGGCGCGCCCAAGCAGGTGCTCTCCGACGTGACCTGGCTCATCGGCGCGGGCGACCGCTATGGTCTTTTGGGCGAGAACGGCGCCGGCAAGTCGACGCTGCTCGACGTGATCCAAGGCAAGATCGCGCCCCTGCGCGGCCGTGTGAAGATTGGCCAGACGGTGCGCTTTGGCGTGCTGTCGCAGCAGCTCGAGGAGCTCGAACCCTACATGGGCGACACGATCCGCGAGGTGCTCGGCAACTATAAGAAGTACTACGTCATCGACGGCAAGGAGACTTCGCCCGAGAAGCTCTGCGAGCGCCTGGGCTTTACGACGCAGCAGCTCTGGAGCCGCATCGGCGATCTTTCGGGCGGCCAGCGCCGTCGCCTGTCGCTGCTGCTGACGATCCTGGACGAGCCCAACGTGCTCATCCTGGACGAGCCCGGCAACGACCTGGATACCGACATGCTGGCGATTGTCGAGGACCTGCTCGACGGCTGGCCCGGCACGTTGATCCTGGTGACACACGACCGCTTCTTGATGGAGCGCGTGACCGACCAGCAGTGGGCGCTGATCGACGGTCACCTGACGCATATGCCCGGCGGCGTCGACCAGTACCTGCGCCTGTGCAACGCCACCGCCGAGGGCGAGCCCGTGGGTGCGCCGAGTGCCAAGACCGGCACGTTCGACACCGGTGCTGCGGCAGCTGCGGCCGAAAAACCCAAGTCGAGCGGTCAGCCCAATGGCCTTTCCAACGCCGAGCGCCAGAAGCTCCGCCGCGAGGTGAGCTCGCTCGAGCGCAAGATGGAGACGCAGCGCGCCCGCGTGGAGGAGGCCGAGACCGCGATGGCCCAGGTCGATCCCACCAACTACACGGCGCTGGGCGAGCAGCAGGCAAAGATCGACGAGGCCCACGCCGTCATGGACGAGTTGGAGATGGCGTGGCTCGAGGCGAGCGAGAAGCTCGAGGGCGAGGAGTAGGTAAGGATGATCAAGGCCGCATTTTTCGATATCGACGGCACGCTGCTGAGCTTTAAGACTCACCAGATTCCGGCGTCGGCGCAGCAGGTGCTCGACAGCTTTCGCGAGCAGGGGATCGCGTGCGTAATCGCCACGGGTCGCCCGACCTACCAGATGCCGGATTGGCTGTTCGACTTGGGATGGGATGCGTACATTACGCTTTCGGGTCAGCACTGTTTTGACGCTGACGGCGTTTACCGCAGTTGCGCAATTGATCCGGAGGACGTCGCGGCGATCGTGGGCCAGGTGGCGCAGGGTCGCTACGACTCGCTGTGCATGCAGGGCGAGAACTCGTTTGTGAACCGTCTGTCCAAGCGCGTGGTGGCGGCTGCCGACAATGCCGGAATCTCGTATCACGAGGAGCCTTTTGAGCATGCTTTCGATGCACCGGTTTACCAGTTCTGCGCCTTTGTGGACCCGGCCGACCAGGGCATAGTTACCGATGTCCTGTCGCATTCTACAACCACGCGCTGGTGCGACCTGTTCTGCGACATTATTCCGGCCAACGGCGGCAAGGACCTGGGTGTGGCGGCAACGCTGGAGCGCCTGGGCATCGAAGCGAGCGAGGCGATTGCCTTTGGCGATGGCGAGAACGACCTGTCGATGTTTGCCGCCGTGGGCACGAGCGTGGCCATGGGCAACGCGCAAGAGACCGTGAAGGCTGCAGCGACCTACGTTACGACCGCCGTGGACGACGACGGCATCTACAACGCCGCGAAGCACTTTGGTCTGATGTAGCTGCGGGCCGTCACCCGGCGCCTGGGGACACTCCTTGCGGGGCGTCCCCATTTTGTTTTCGTCCCGCACGTTTTGTGAAACACGGCTAACTTTTAGGCAAAGTAGTAAGACATGGGCAACTTTTGCGGTAAAGTAAATCAAGCAAAAGTATCTAAAGGCTAACTAGAAGCCATCGCGAAAGGCGGCCCATGGCCCTGCGTGAATCCGGAGAAGACTATCTCGAATCGATCTACGTGCTGTCGCAGCACCAAGGCACGGTACGCTCAATCGACGTCGCCGAATACTTGGGTGTGACCAAGGCAAGCGTCTCCAAGGCCATGGCGACCCTGGAAAGCAACGGCTACGTGGAGATGGGCAAACGCGATGTACATCTGACGGAACGCGGTCTTGAGGTCGCTCGTGAAATGTGGGAGCGCCATTGCTTTTTTGTGGGGCTGCTAGAGGACGCAGGTGTAGCGCCCGAGGTTGCCTCCCAAGAGGGCTGCCACATGGAACATTGTCTGAGTGAGGAGAGCTTTGAGAAGCTGAGGGCGATGTTGGGCCGGGAAGATGTAGCGGGTTCAACAACAGAAGCCTAACTGACCCACAGTAGCGCGGAGTTCACGCAAAGCGCGAACTAGCGATCGGGACCAGCGGCCCTTTCGGCCAAGTCTATTTCAGCAAAGGAACCCCGCCAGCAAGCGATGCCCAAGAACCATCAGCAACGTCACCGCAGGCCGGGGCCGGGCTTGGTTTTGAAAACATTCCGCAGACCAGAAGTGCCCCCGTTCGTAGCTCCGTAGGAGCAGAACGGGGGCACTTCATTGGTCGAGGACGTTTTCAAAACCAAGCCCGACCCCGGCCGGACAGCCCACGAACGCTACAGGTTCTTGACACCCATCGCGCGCATGGCGTTCAGGATGGCGATGATCGCTACGCCCACGTCGCCAAAGACGGCGAGCCACATATTGGCGATACCCAGCGCCGCGAGCACCAGAATCAGCAGCTTAATGCCCAGTGCAAAGATGATGTTCTGCCAAACGATCGTCATGGTCTTGCGCGCCACGCGGATAGCGCGGGAAATGTTGGACGGTTTATCGTCCATGAGCACGACGTCGGCAGCCTCAATTGCGGCGTCCGAGCCCATGGCGCCCATGGCAATGCCAACGTCTGCACGGGTGAGCACGGGCGCATCGTTGATACCGTCACCGACAAAGGCGAGCTTGCCCTTGCCCGATTCGACCGCCAGCAATGCCTCGACGCGCTCGACCTTGTCGCCTGGCATGAGCTGAGCGTGGAACTCGTCGAGTCCTAGCTGCTCGGCCACAGACGCCGCAACCTCCTCGCGGTCGCCCGTGAGCATGACGGTGCGTTTGACGCCGGCAGCGTGCAAGTCGCGAATCGCCTGCTCGGCATCGGTCTTTATGGTGTCGGCAATTACGATATGGCCGGCGTACGTGTCATCGACCAGTACATGGAGGATCGTACCGACGACCTCGCAATTGGGAGCGTCGATACCGGCCGCAGCAAGCATCTTGGCATTGCCGACGACGACGCGCTTGCCGTCGATGGTTGCCGTGAAACCGTGACCCGCGACATTGGCGGAGTCGCTCACGCGATTCTGGTCGAGCTCACCCTGGTAGGCGGCACGTATGGACCGTGCGATGGGGTGATCGGAGAACGACTCGGCGAGGGCCGCGACTTCGAGCAGCGACTGTTCGGTATAGCCGGCCTCGGGGTGTACCGCCACGACCGAAAACGTGCCGTTGGTGAGCGTGCCGGTCTTGTCAAAGACGACGGTATCCACATCGGCGAGCGTTTCGAGGTAGTTGGAGCCCTTGATGAGGACGCCCAGCTTGGATGCGCCGCCGATGCCGCCAAAGAAGCTGAGCGGGACGCTGATCACGAGCGCGCACGGGCAGCTGACGACCAGGAAGGTCAGGCCGCGCAGGATCCAGTCGGACCAGGCGCCGGTGACCAAGCCGCCGCCGAGCGCGAGTACCGCGGCCGCGCCGGTGACGGCGGGCGTGTAAACGCGGGCAAAGCGTGTGATGAAGTTCTCGGTACGCGCCTTCTTTTCGCTGGCGTTTTCCACGAGCTCCAGGACGCGCGCGACGGTGGACTCGCCAAATGGCTTGAGGGTGCGCACGTGGATGAGACCCGTCATGTTGATGCAGCCGCTGATGATATCGTCTCCGGTTTTGGCCGGGCGGGGGATCGATTCGCCGGTAAGGGCGGCGGTGTCGAGTTGCGTCTCGCCCTCGATGATGACGCCATCGATAGGCACGCGCTCGCCGGGCTTGACGACGATGACGGTGCCGACGGCGATGTCATCGGGGAAGACCTGCTCGAGTGTGCCGTCGGGTTGCTCGATGTTGGCGTAGTCGGGCGCGATGTCCATCATGGCACTGATCGATTTGCGGCTCTTGCCCACGGCGTACGCCTGAAACAGCTCGCCGACCTGGTAGAACAGCATGACGGCGGCGCCTTCGGCCATGTGCGGGTCGGTGTCGGGGAAGAGCACCATGGCAAACGCGCCGATGGTCGCGACGGCCATGAGGAAGCTTTCGTCGAAGGCCTTGCCGCGGCGGATGTTATTGAATGCCTTTTGCAGTACGTCGTAGCCGGCAATCAAAAACGGCACGAGGAACAGCGCGAAGCTGGCGTAGATGTTGCCGGGCTCCCCAAATGCGATAGTGAGAGCGCCGAGCTCGTCGAGGGCATAAACGACGGCAAAAATGCCCAGTGCTACCAGGATGCGGTTACGCTTATGCTCAAGGGACTCTTTCTTCTTGCGCTTTTTCTTTTTCTTTGTGGGATCGGCGGCTGCCATGATTTAAACCTCCCATTTGAATGTATGAACACTCGCTCATATAATTTCGCGAGCAAAGGCCGCGGCAAGCGCGGCCTTGCGGGTCAGCGTATGCGCAGGCTAGAGAATGATCTCGCAGTCCGGCTCGGCGTCGGCGGTGAACTCCACGACGCGGTCAAGGACCTCGTCGAACTCGGCGTCGTCGGCCTCGAGCGTCAACTTCTGGGTCATAAAGTTGACCGAAACGGACTTGACGCCATCGAGCTTGGCCAGCTCGTCCTGAAGCTCACGCGCGCAGTTGGCGCAGTCGATCTCGTCGAGCTTGAACTGCTTTTTCATGGTGGGTTCCTTTCCCTGTTTTTGCGGCTTGGGTGCAAGCCGCGCTGGTACCGTGGTTGATCGCTATTCGCAGATGTGGCTCATGCCCTGGTTGAGCATGGTATAGACATGATCGTCGGCGAGCGAGTAGAGAATGTTGCGGCCGTCGCGTCGGAATTTAACCAGGTGCGACTGCTTGAGCGTGCGCAGCTGGTGCGACACCGCAGACTGCGAGGTCTCGGTCGCTTCGGCGATATCTGCCACGCAGAGTTCGCGGCCCATGAGGGCGTAAAGGATCTTGATGCGCGTGGTGTCGCTGAAAACCTTGAACAGGTCGGCGAGGTCGTACAGCAGCTCCTCGTCGGGAAGGTCCTCGGGCGAGCAGGTGGTGGGGACGTCGGGCACGATGGTGGCGTCGATGCTGGACTTTATTTCATCAGCGTGTTCGCTCATTGCAATATCCTTTCATATGAACATGCGCTCATATAACTTACTTCCGATTATATGAGCGCATGTTCATATGTCAATATAATTCGCGAAATATTTTGCTATCGAATGGCCTAGTGGCGGCTTAGGGCATTGGTGGGCGCGGATAGGGCCGCCGGTGCCAACGTGGGTGCCCTGGCGACGTGCAAAAACGGGTCGATATCCACTTGGATATCGACCCGCATTGCGTTGCTTGAGAGGGACGCCTCGGCGTGTCGCTTTTGCACAGGCGCTATGGCCCGGCAAGTATTGCTCGCGAATGGCGCCTCTACTTGGCAATCTACTTGGCAAATAGGTTCTTGAGGTTGAACTCGGCCTGCACCGTGCGGAGCATAAGGTCGGTGTCGTCGAGGCCCAGGTGCTGCTCGTTGGCGTCGACGGCGAGGGTGCCGCGACGGCGCGCCCAGTTCTCGAGTGCAGCGGGCGCGGACTCGCGGGGGAGCGAGCGCACATCGGCATCCAGGCTGCGGCAGATCTGGCGCGAGTCGATGACGATAATCTTGCCGGCGCGGCGTGCCTCGGCGTAACCGTCCAGGTGGATCTTGAACCAGCTGTCCTCAAAGGCGGCGTTGTGCGCCATGTACGGGTACTTCTTCATAAGCTTGAGCAACTGCTTTTGCAGTTCCTTGTTCTCGCGGAAGGGCGTTTTGCCGTCGATGTCGTCCCAGGTGATGTGGTGGATATTCGACAACGGCACATCCTCGCCGCGGTAGATGTCGGGCAGGCCGCAGTAGTGTGCCTCGGCGTCGTGCGGGACGGCGTCGCTGGTGAGATCCATGATCTCCCAGCCCACGTTGATGATGTAGCCGCGCTCGGGCGCGCGACCGGTGGTCTCGATGTCAATGCCGAGCACCGTGCCCTGGATAGGCTTGCGGGCGTACGCCACGCCGAGGGCATCGCGGTCGCCGCGGATTTCGCGCATGACGGACGCGGCGGTACGCTTTTGCATCTTGCCGATGGCGGCGCAGGTGTCGGCGTCGGACAGGCCGCGCGAAAGCGTCGCGGGCGTCACGTTGCGCAGGCGCGCCTCGCCAATTTGGTCGCACAGGTCGCGGTTGCGGTCGGCCAGGTCGCGCACGGTGGCAAAGTCGAAGCCGGGGTCGTCCTCGGCGGTAAAGTACTCGGTCTCGAGCACCTTGAGGGCCTCTTCGCCTTTCTGACGCTCGGATTCCATGGCGCCGTGATCGCCATAGATAAACATGGGGATAAACGGCTGGCGCTCGTATTCGAGTGCTTGTGAAATGTTCATATGCTGCTCCTTGGACGGGCCGCGTCGTGCGGCTCGGGTTTGTCGAGTTATGGCGAGATGATAGTTTACCATGGGCAACTATTGGCATCGCGCCTAGGACAATTACAATACCCTAGTTGACCGCTAGGACTTTTACAATGCTGCCGAAAGACACGAAAGGTTCCATCCGTCATGGATTTGCTGATTGATATTCTGCTCGACGCCGGCAAGGACACGCTCTCGCTGGTGCCGTTCTTGTTAGTGACATATCTGGCCCTCGAGACGCTCGAGCATGTGGCGGGCGATCGCGTTAACGGTGCCATCAAGCACGCCGGAGCTGCTGGTCCCGTGGTTGGCTCGTTACTGGGCATGGTGCCGCAGTGCGGCTTTTCGGCGATGGCGGCAACGCTGTACGCCGGTCGCGTCGTGACGCTGGGCACCCTGGTGGCGGTGTTTCTCTCGACCTCCGATGAGATGCTACCACTGTTGCTTGCCGAGCAGGTTCCCGTGCAGACTATGGCGATGCTTTTGGCTTCGAAAGCGCTGATCGCGCTGGTCACGGGCTTTATCGTGGATGCTGCCATTCGTGGCCTGCGTCGCAACGCCCGCGCGCATGCGGCGATTCGTCGTACCGTGTTGGGGACCACTGTCAATCCGGCGCACGTTAACTGCGCGCATGACGACCACAGCGGCGGTGACATCATCGACGAGGTTGCCGAGGCGGGCGTGAGCGCCGACCACATCCATGAGCTGTGCGAGCGCGACCATTGCGGTTGTGATGAAGACGAGGATGAGGACGAGCGCGAACACGGACATGGCCACGATTACGGTCATGAGGGCGAGCATGAACACCATCATGACCACGGTCACTCCCACTCACACGAAGGTGCGCCCGTCCTGTCGATTATCCGCAGCGCCATCTCGCATACCGTGCAGGTATCGGTATTCATTTTCCTGGTGACGCTGATTCTGGTCGCCGTGCTCGAGACCTTTGGCGAGTCCGCAATCGAGCAGTTCCTGCGCGGCAACGAGACGCTCGCCGTTCTGGGTTCGGCGCTTGTCGGGCTGATTCCTAACTGCTCGGCGAGCGTGGTCGTCACGCAGCTGTACCTGGAGGGCGCGCTGCAGCTGGCACCGATGCTCGCCGGCACGCTCATCTCTGCCGGTGTGGGTTATCTGGTGCTGTTCCGCACCAACCGCAGCGCCCGCGAAAACGCTGTGTTCCTGATCATGATGTACGTCATCGGCGCTGGCTGGGGGCTCGTTTTATCTGCCTTCGGCCTCTAAGTAGGCCTAACAAAACGGGCTTCAAAATAGCCATGCTCGGCGCCTGCACAATGCGGCGGCGCATGGCATTTTGAAGCCCGTTTTTTGTTGAGCCATGGATCCTGAGCGCTCACACCGTCCAAAACAAAAAGGCAGATTTTAGGCATGTCCTAAAATCTGCCTTGGTTAGCGGAGCAGCTCGGTGAGGTTGCGCTTAAAGCGGGCGCGGTCTTCGCTGGTGAAGGCTGCCGGCCCGCGGGTGCGACCGCCGGCGCGACGCACCTTCTTTTCCTCGTGGCGAATAAACAGCTGCATGTCGATGGTCGCCTTGTCGTACACGCGCCCGCGCACACCGATGGCGGCGGCATTGCGGCCGAGCACCATGCTCGCCAGGCCAATGTCCTGCGTCACGACCACGTCACCCGCCTGCAGACGTTCGACAATGGCAAAGTCTGCGCTGTCGGCGCCTACGCTCACATCGAGCGTAGTGACCCAAAAGCCGCGTCGTGCGTGCTCGGCATCGCGCGGATCGTCGCGGCGAATGTGCCGCTCCAGGTTTTGCGTGCTGTTGCCGGCGATAACCACGGCGACGCCCGCCCGCCGCGCGCAGTCGATCGACTCGCGCGTGACCGGGCAGGCGTCGGCATCAATAAACAGCGTTCGCGGCATCTAGCGCACCAACTTGCCAAAGCGGATAGCACGAATAATCAGCGTCACGCCAAACACCAGGAGCGCGGCGCCGCTAAAGATGACGAGCATCTTTGCCGACCACAGCGGATAGATAAACACGAACACGCCGGCGATGATGGAGAGCGCGCCGCTCAGGATAGCGAGGGCGCGGTTAGACGAAAGCTCGGATTCCAGAATGGACATAACACCTTCGACAATCCAGCCAAAGCCGGCCACGACCACCACGAGCGTGGTGAGTGTAGCGGCCGAGAAGGCCTGGTTGCGCAGGATCACCACGCCGCCCAGGATAATGAGCAGGTTGGCGATGATGCTCGTAACGCGCCAGCCGGTGGGCAGCAGCGGTTCGAAAACAGCGGTAAACAGCCTGATCGCGGCCGTGATTACAAAGTAGAAGCCCAGGACGGTCGTTAGGAAGACGAGGGACTTGGCGGGCGCAAACAGCAACGCGATGCCGGCAAGCAGTGCGATGACGCCCGTGACGGCGTAGATCCAGCGCACGGCCTTGATTGCCTTGCCTGCCATGCTTTTCTCGTCAAATCCAAACGCGTTCGATTGCTTGTCATCGTTCTTAAAGATGCCCATGAGGTCTCCTTTCCGCGTGGCGTAAGCCTTAATCGTTACAACCAGTATCGCCTAAAGGCGCTGGCGTAAGGGTCGGGGAGGGCGAAGTGTAACCCAAAGGCCCCGATTTGTTCTCGTTGTTCCCCATGTCGCGTTATTCTATTTAACAGGTGTAGAACATTGCGGCTCTGTTCGTTATTGTCTGCGTTTTAGGTTAGATTTTCTAAGAACAATTGGCTTGTATTGGGGGTCTCTATGAACGAAGCTGTTCCCGCGGCGTCGTCGAGTGCGGAGTCGATGGCAAAGCAAAGCTGTGAAAAGCTTGGCTTGGATACGTTTGATGCGCTGGTTCGTCGCGCTCGCACATGCCGCCGTTTTGACGAGTCCATGCGCGTGCCGCGCGAGTTTTTGCTCGAGCTGGCAGAGCTGGCGCACCTGGCTCCCTGCGGCGCTAATGCTCAGCGTCTGCGTTTTCATGTGGTGAGCGGTGCTGAGGACTGCGCGCGTGTATTTGATGAGCTCGCGTGGGCCGGTGCGCTCAAGGATTGGTCGGGTCCCAATGAGGGCGAACGCCCGACCGGCTACATCGCAGTTCTTGCCGAGCGCACCGTTCCCGGCAAGCCCGCCGCGCCTATCACCGAGGTCGACACGGGCATCGCGGCTCAGACGATGATGCTCGCCGCGCGCAGCGCAACGCCCGAGGTGGCGGCTTGCATGTTCAAGGCCTTTACGCCCCGCGCAATCGATGCCATGGGGCTCGATAACGACAGATACGAGCTCAAGCTGATCATGGCTTTTGGCGTGCCAGCCGAGACACAGGTGATCGACGCGATCGACTCCAACCCGGATGGTTCTATCAATTACTGGCGCGACGAGGCGCAGGTGCACCACGTTCCCAAGCGTCCGCTTGCCGACGTGCTGCTGTAGTTGCGCGCCATTTCGGCGTGATCCGGCGGCAAAACCACCACAAAGGTGCCTGGCCCCTTTGTGGTGGTGCGAGAGGAGGGCGTGTGGCCGATCTGTATTTGGTGCGACATGGGCAGACTGAGCTCAATGTGCAGAACATTTTGCAGGGCTGGCACGATTCGCCGCTTACGGCGCGCGGGCGCGAGCAGGCGCTGGCGACGCGCGCCGCGTTTAAGGCGCGTGGCATCTCCTTTGACCATGCGTATTCGTCTCCGTTGGGTCGGGCGCTCCACACGGCCGAGCTGATCGTTGACGAGGGTCTTCCCATAGAGCCGGTCGACGACCTGCGCGAGTGGCACCTGGGCTCGCTGGAGGGTACATCAAATCGCGAGATGCCGCCGCAGCCTTGGGGTGATTATCCGGTTGCCTTTGGTGGCGAGTCGGAAGCGCAGCTCCAGTCGCGTATGGTCGCGGCGCTGTCCCACATCATGGCCAGGCCGCAGCACGATTGTGTGCTTGCGGTCTCTCATGGCTCTGCCTGCCATGAGTTTCTTAGATGCGTGACCGGCGGGGGAGAGCAACCCGACAACGGTGCCGTGCTTCATTTTGGCTATTTCGACGGGGCGTTTTCGCTCTTGGGTTGGTAACAAACGAAAGGACCCCTATGAATAAAGATCTGTATCTGGTCCGTCATGGACAGACGATATTCAACCTTAAACGCATCATTCAGGGTTGGAGTGACTCGCCGCTCACGCAGTTGGGCTGCGAGCAGGCGGCGCGCGCCGGTATGTTTTTGCGCGCACGTGGCATTGAGCCCGACCACGCCTACACCTCTACGCTGCACCGCACCGAGCAGACCATCGCCAGCCTGTGGCCGGGTCTTGCCTACGAGCGCCTTGATGGCCTGCGCGAGTGGTATTTTGGCGACTTTGAGGCCGAGCGCGTGATGCTGATGCCCGTGCGTCCGTGGCGTGACTTTTATCGTCAGTTTGGCGGCGAGGGGCAGATGCAGGTGCGCGAGCGCATGGTGGCGACGTTAACCGATCTTATGCGATGCCCGGACCATTCGTGCGTGCTCGCGGTGAGCCATGCCTCGGCAATCAAGGAGTTTTTGGACCACGTGAGGGGCGCGGCGGCCGACGAGCACGAGCGCGTGCCGGGCAACTGTTCGGTGCTGCATTTTGCGTTTGACGATGCGACCGATACGTTTGGCCTGGTCGAAGTCTTTACACAGGAAGATTATGCGCGCGAGCTGGGGCTTGAGCCGCTGGTTGCTGCCGCGGGTCCGCAGCGCGGGTAGCGCGGGCGTGGCGATGCGGATCGCCGACATCATTGTTCGATGCGAAAGGGGCGGGGATGCATACGCATGTATCCCCGCCCCTTGTTTGTTGAGCTATCGAGTCTTTGTACGAGGCGTTTACGCCCTGTTAGAACCGTGCGATCTGGTGGGTGAGCAAACCCGTTGGAACCTGCGGTGCGCCGCCGGCGACCTGCACGGAGGGGAACAGCGCGGCTACAGCAAAGTTGAACGGCTCTTTGCCCGTGTAGGTGCCGGCTGTGCGGGCCTCGTTTGCCAGGAGCTGCGCCGCCCCCGCCAGCGCGGCGGCGTAGGCGGGGTCGTCTGCCGGCGTCGGCTCCGGCGCCTGGTCGAGCATGGCTCGGATGGCGGCAACGGCGTCCTCGCGCTTGACCTCCCACACACGGTGTGTAATGCCGGCGGGGTCGGTGACGGCATAGAGCGAAGCGCCCTCTTTGGCGGCGCCGAGGATGATATTCATGACGGGGGAGGCTTCGTAGGTAAGTGCCACAGGGCGGGGCTGCACCTTAAGCTCGGCGATTGCACGGGCGGCTGCGGTCGCATCTGCGGGGGTTACGCCGTCGCCCGCCAGTATGTCGACCGGGCAAATTGCTACAACGCCTGTCACGCGCCCCGGCTCTCCCGAACACTCGTACACGTAGTATGCCGCACCCGGATCTTTGAGCATGAGCCCGTCGGCGATGGCGCCGCGCAGGGCGTCGTTGCCGCTCAGGATGCCGCCCATCTGCGGCAGCGCTTCGAGCACGCGATCCTGAGCTGGGCGGATGCAGGGAAACGGAAGTGCTTTCATGGGCGGTCCTAACGCGCGAGTCGGTTTGTTCGCGGCTTATTATGCCCCAACTTGGCCGCTTGCGTCCCAGAGTGTGTTATCGGCAAGCGCGATGAGTACGTTCTGGCAGCGAACGATATCGGCATGGGGCACATACTCGTTGGGCTTGTGCGCGAGCGCCAACGAGCCGGGGCCGTAGCTCATGCAATTGCGGTTACCTGTTTTGCCGGCAATGACGGCGGTGTCGGTGTAGCCGGTAAAGAAGCCGACGGTCGAGTCCGCGTCCGTCGCGTCATCGGTGGCACGCTTGAGTGCGGCTAGAAGGGGAGAGTTCGGGTCGCGCTCGATGGCGGGGCGGTCGCCCGTCACGGCGTAGCTGCCATGGCAACCGGGAACCGCGGCCTCGGCGGCGGCAATGGCATGCTCGACCATGTTGATCGCGGCGGCCGTATCGGTCGGCGGCGTCAGGCGCATGTCGACCCAGACCTTGGCGTGGTCGGGCACGACATAGGGGCGATAGCCGCCCTCGATTTGTCCAAATGTGACGGTCGAAGGCCCCAGCTCCTTATGCAGTGGCAGCGCCGAAAACGCGCGACGAAGCGAGCACACAACCTCGGCCATGGCGGCGACGGCGTCGGCGCCCTTCCAAGGCTGGCTCGCATGCGCCGTGACGCCGGCCATCTCGATCTCGAACCACGTGCGACCCTTGTGCGCCACCTGAATCTGTCCGTCGGTGGGCTCGGTGTCCAGCACCCATTCGCGCGAGCCGACCCAGCCGGCATCGATGGCCGCCTCGGAGCCGCGCATAAAGTCCTCTTCGTCAACCGAGCAAATGAGCGAAAAGCCGCGGTGGGGAAGTGCGCCCTTCGCCGCAATGCGCTCGAGCGTATGGACCAGAGCGGCAATGGCGCAGGCCAGACCGCCCTTCATATCGCAGGCGCCGCGGCCATAGAGCTTATCGTCCCGCACGGTCGCCCCGAGCGGCGGCGTGTCTGCGTCCCAGCCATCGCCCAGGGTGACGGTATCCATGTGGCAGATGTAGACGAGTCGCGGCTCATCGCTCATGCCCGGCACGGTGACCATAAGGTTGCGGCGCCCGGGGAGTACTTCGAGCTCCTCAATCTGCACGGCATTGAGCGCGGGGCTATCAAGCTGCGCCAGTTGCTGTTCAATGAGCCTCTTAATGAAGTGCTCGATCTCGCCCTCATATGCGCCGGGGTCCGAGCTGTCAATCCTCACAAGGTCCTGCGCAAGCCGCCAGGCAAAGTCCTCATCAACCATATGCAACCTCACAATCAGTCTGCTTTCCAAACCGATTGTAAGCCTCCTGAGAGATTCACGACGTGCAGGTAGCAGTATTTACCGTTCGCAGGCCGAGCCATCGCGTTTGCCGTCCGGGCGGGCTCGCAAACGACGTAGTGGGTACGTACCCTTCATGGACGACATGCTGTGCGACATATCTGCCTTTCGGTATCACCGGATACCCCCACAGGTCTTGGCAATAATGCCGGACCTGCCCGATTCTGCGGACGATCAGCGCAGGGAGCGCCTTTGTGAGCATCCGCTTGTCAAACATTTCCTGGGCACCCCGTTACACGTGTTGGCACAGGGCAGCTGTGGACGTAAGGGCGATCGTATTGTCAGACATGTTTGGAACGGGGAGAGGCCGTTTGGCTCCGTGCGGCAGACAGAGTTTGGCCTCGATGTCGCGTCCCCGCTCTTTACGCTGTTGACCATTGCTTCCTCGGTCTCAAACGAGCGTCTGATCATGTGCATGTATGAGATGTGCGGCACCTTTGCCGTGTGCAAGATTGCGCCTCAAGTAAAGTTGGCACTTGAGCAGGCATATGGGGGCCGGTGGGGCGACGCACGATTAGGCTGGGAAAACGTAAAGGATGCCTCGGGGAATCCAACGGACTTGTGGAAACGACCCCCCTTGATCGAGCTCTCTGAACTTACGGAGTTCGCCAATAAGATCCAGGGGCTCCGCGGTGCTAAATCGTTCACACGTGCCGCGAAATGCATTATGGGGATTGTGGCATCGCCGCTTGAGGTTCAGGCTTCGATGCTGTTTGGCCTTTCGAGGCTGCGCGGCGGCGAAGGGCTGCACCTCACCAATAACGTCGAGATTCGCATGACGCGCAGCGCCCGCTTGATTTCGGTGCTTGATAGGCGCTACGCCGATATCCTGCTGTCAAATAAGGACGGCAGCCGAGAGTGCTTGGTTGAATGCCAGGGTAAAGCCATTCACGGATCCATAGAATCCAAGATCTCGGACTCCGATCGAACGACGGCCCTGCAGACGATGGGATATCCTGTCGTTCTGATGACCTATGGTCAGCTAGTCGACTCCGATGCCTTCCGCGTGGTGATGGAACTCATCATGTCCTATCTCGATATGCCGCTGAAAGACAAGACGCCGCGGCAGCAGGAGCTCGAGCGGCGGCTTCGTGAGGAGATTTTTATCGATTGGGCGGGAATGTAGTTGTGCAGGTAGAAAACGGTCGCGGGAACTAGAGTTTTGGTTGCGAAAAAACTTCAGTTGCTCCTTGGAAATGGCTTGAAAAGTGCTACCCAGAACGAGTTATTTCGGAAAATGGACAGTCAACTTTAATTTGGCATATAGAGATCGATTTTTACCTACTAAAACCCCTGATAAAGCTGCTGATAAAAGCAGCTGTGCTTAGCGACTAGGGCCTCACTGTCGATTATCCGAAACAACTTGTTCTGGGTAGCACTTTTCAAGCCGCCGGGAGCACGAAATTCGCCCCCCGATTTCGTGAAAACGGGGGGCGAATGGACTTCGTGGTCTGTCTGGCAGGCTTGGCGCCGACGCTACTTGATCACGCGCACGCGATACATCGACGGAATCTGCTTGAGCGCCTCGATGGTGCTGCTGTCCAGGTGCTCGTCGGTGTCGAACATGGTGTAGGCGTTCTCGCCGGCGGACTCGTTGGTCATGCGCTGCACGTTGGCGTTGTCCTTGGCCAGGATGGCCGTGATCTGGCCGATCATGTTGGGCACGTTGGCGTGCAGGCAGGCGATGCGGCTTGCGGCGCGCGCCTTGCCCATGCTGCAGGCGGGGTAGTTGACGCTGTGCGCTATGTTGCCGTTCTCCAGGTAATCCTTGAGCTCGCTGATGGCCATGTCGGCGCAGTTGGCCTCGGCCTCGCCGGTGCCGGCGCCCGAGTGCGTGGTGATAAACGTATTGGGCATCTTGACGGTCTTGGGCGTGGCGAAGTCGCAGCTAAACCAGCTGAGCTTGCCCTCGCGCAGGGCGGCGTCGACGGCGTCCTCGTCAATGATGGTCTCGCGCGCGTAGTTGATGAGCACGGCGTCCGGTGCCAGCAGGTTAATCTGCTCGGTGCTGATCATGCCGATGGTGTCTGCCTTGCTGGGCACGTGCACGGTGAGGTAGTCGCAGCCGCGGCAGAGATCCTCGAGCGTGCCCACGCGCTGCACCTCGCGGCTCAGCACCCACGCGTGCTCGACGGAAATGAACGGATCGTAGCCGTAGACGTCCATGCCCAGATCGACGCAGGCGTTGGCGACCTTGGAGCCCACGTTGCCCAGACCGATAACGCCGATGCGCTTGCCCTTGAGCTCGCGGCCCACAAAGGCCTTCTTGGCCTTCTCGGCGTCGACCTGGATCTCGGGGTCGTCGGCGTTGTCGCGCACCCAGTTCATCGACTGCACCACGCCGCGGCTCGAAAGCACCAGCATGCCCAGGACGAGCTCCTTGACGGCGTTGCTGTTGGCACCGGGGGAGTTAAAGACGACGACGCCCTTCTTGGCGTACTCCTCGACGGGGATGTTGTTGACGCCGGCGCCGCAGCGGGCGATGGCGCGGATGCCCTCGGGCAGCTCGTAGCCGTGCAGGTCGGTGGAGCGCATCAGGACGGCATCGGCCTCCTCGGCGGTGCCCACAAACTCGTAGCCCTCGCCAAACTCGACCTTGCCGTCCTTGGTAATGTCGTCGATGGTCTTAATCTTACGCATGAAAAACTCCTTAGCAGGTTTGTCTAAAACAGGTGGTTTGAAGTGGCTGGTCGGCCCGCGTGTTGCGGGCTAGTTAGATCGCGGACTCAAACTATGCTGCGCTTCGAAGTCCTTCATGTACGTGGCCAGCGCTTGCACGTCCTCCATGGTGACGGCGTTGTACACGCTTGCGCGCATGCCGCCGACGAGGCGATGGCCCTTGACGTTTTGAATCTGGTGCTCGGCCGCGCCTGCAACAAAGGCCGCATCGAGCTCGGCGTCGCCGGTGCGGAAGGTGACGTTGGCGATGGAGCGGCTGTCGGCCTGCGTTGTGCCATGGAACAGCTCGCTGTGCTCGAGCAGGTCGTAGAGCAGGTTGGCCTTGGCCCAGTTGCGCTCGGCCATGGCGGCAAGTCCGCCGGTCTGCTCAACCCAACGGAACACCTTGCCGCACACGTAGATGCCAAAGGTGTTGGGCGTGTTGAGCATGGAGCCCTTGGCGACCTGGGTCTTGAGGTCCAGGTACTGCGGCGTCTGCGCAAAGGCGGGGCTTTCGGCGATAAGGTCGTCGCGCACGATGACCACGGTCACGCCTGCGGCGCCGGCGTTTTTCTGCGCGCCGGCGTAAATGAGCCCGTAGCGCTCAGCGTCGAGCGGCTGTGACAAAAAGCAGCTCGAGACATCGGCGACCAGCGGCACATCGCCGCAGTTGGGCAGCTCGTGGTACATGGTGCCAAAGATAGTGTTGTTCTGGCAGATGTAGACGTAGTCGAGCCCGTCGCCCGCGGCCTCGGCGGCAATGCGCGCGTTGACGTCGGCCATGTCGGGGATGCGGTCGAAGTTGGTGTCCTCGGAGCTCGCGAGCAGCACGGCCTCGCCGTACTTGGCGGCCTCCTTGTATGCCTTGTTGGCAAAGTTGCCGGTCACGATGTAGCCGGCGCGGCCGCGGCGCATGAGGTTCATGGGGATGCCCGCAAACTGCAGCGTGGCGCCGCCCTGCAAAAACAGGACGCGGTAGTTGTCGGGGATGCTTAGCAGGCGACGCAGGGTTGCCTCGGCGTCGTCGATGATCTGCTGGTACATGCTAGATCGATGGCTCATCTCGAGCACGGACATGCCGCAACCGCGGTAGTCCATCATCTCGTCGGCGATCTCGGCGAGCACGCTTGTAGGCAGCGCGGCCGGGCCAGCTGAGAAGTTGTGCACACGTGCCATCTTCTAGTCTCCCTCGTAGTCGTTTGAACGTTCGGGATACTTTAGCACAGTGGAGCGCCAGGCGCGACCGCATCACGGTAAAACTCGAGTGCGCCGCTATGATTTACAGGATGGTTACATGGGGGAGGGCGGTCGTTAGGTCTATATCACCGGGATATACCGTGACAAATACTCCTTGAGCGCTGGGTCGCATACATAAAGAAACGTTCCCAGCATGCCGCGCGTCATGAGAACGTAGTAGGCGTTGACGATAATCTTTCGTAGGTCGTCGTCGCTTGCCTTTTTCTTTGCGACGGTATCTTTGAAGTTTGCCTTGTTAACGCAGACGCCCCCTTTGTCGTTGTCGTAGTAAATGTCGGGACCCAGAATTACGAATCCGTAATTGAGGTCGTAGCCCTGCACTGTGTGAATGCAACCAACCTCATTGACAGCGTTGACAGAGTTGACCCAATCCTTTTGAGTTGAATTCCAGCGTTTGCGAATGCCCTCGATGACGATATCGAACGCATCTTTATTGGTCTTGGTTTCCCACTTCCAAGCGAAGCCGGCAGTCATGCGAGATAGGCTGGTTTCTTCTTCCTTAGCTTGTTGTAGGGAGCAGAAGTCTTCGAATCGGTTGACAATGCCAAATTGATAGCGTGGCACATCGCTTCCGGGGTCCTTGTCTCGCGAGTCGTAGGGCTGCGAGGCAAAGAGCTCATCAAACTTCATGCCGGCATGCATGTACGCTTTGTTATCAAGCAGGTCGTAGACAAAATCGAGGTACTCATCGCCGCCACGCACACGCATTTGGGTGCTCAAGTTGAATTCTTCGGTCTCGATTCCTGCTTCTTCGAGTTGGTTGATTCGTTGCTCAAGACCGTCTCGATTGAGGCCGGATGCCCTGACTTGCTGCTTGGGGTCATAAAACAGATATGCCTTGTCGCAGCATTTGAATATCCAGTCAACTTGGTTGCTCGTATGCGGAAGGCCGAGACGATCGCAGGTGCTATAGAAGGCCTTGATGCCGGAGCCCATGCTTAGATAATTACCCAGTCGATGTGCTTCATCGACAAGTAGGATGTCATAACGATCATTTTTGGTTACGTCACTGGGGCTCAAGATATCGCCAGGCTTTAGCACTGGAAGGAAGTGCGTGAGTTTCCTGAGGGTCTTCTTCAGGGAATCCATGGGGGTGACAAAACCGACCCGCAGACCGGAAAGGTTCGGCTCATTTTTGATTTTGAACATGAGACTGATGGCGAGGATTGTTTTACCTGTTCCCGGCGCGCCATTCACGACGGTTATACGTTCTCTTTTTGAGCCGCCATGTTTTGCGTCTTCATGCTCCTGTTCGAGACGTTTATAAATCGTCTCGATCGTTTCGTATTGGTCGGGCGTAAGCGTCTTGAAAGGCGAGAACTTGAACAGATCGGAGTTCTCGAGCTCTTCAATCGGATGAATCGCGTAGTTTTCTTCGCGAAGCTTTGTCCAGAGGTCTCGGAACCTCTGGCGATACTGAGGCCGCTCAAAATAATCGAATTGGGCATAGCCGTTGTTGGCATTGGTGACCTGGTATTTTTCGTCGGCACAGAACAGCTCAATAAGTCGATTCTCGAACTCGAACGTTGCGGATTGGTTGAAGGTGGGATTGTCGATCAGAAGGGTCCGGTCGAAGTCCTTGTCCACGTTTGCAGCGTGTTGTTTCATACGGCGCTGGTAGTTGGTTGTTTGGCCGATGTATGCCGTCTTGTTTCTGCTGTTGGTGAGAATGTAAAGGACGGGCCAACTCTCGTCATGATGGGCTCCAGGCTTTGGCGTGCCAAAGTCCTGAAGAGATTCGCTTGTCTCAAAGGGCTGGGGCAGGGGAAGCGTGTATTGCCGAAGGGCGAACTCATTACTCATGATGGTCCGCCTTTCTGTATTCATTAGATGATGCGTCGACGGGGTAGCGCTCGCCATTGCGCTTGAGCTTGGACGAAAGCGCCGCTGGCAGGTCGATTTCATTTAAATCTGCGAAACGCAGAAGGAAAAGGAGCGTGTCGGCGACTTCGTCTTCGATGGCTTGTCGTTGCTCGGTGTCTTCGAACATTTCTGCAATGCGCTCGTCGCTCATAAAACGAAAGAGCTGAAGGAGCTCGGAGGACTCAGTTGCCATGCCGATGGCGAGCTCTTTTGGCGTGTGATACTTGCGCCAGTCGCGTGCATCACAAAAGTCCCTGACTTGTTCCGTTATGGCATCGAGCTTATCCATCGTCCGCAACCTCCCTGATGTTCATTGTTTTATTATGGCGGTATCTGGGATTTATTGCACCTCATTTGGGGCATGCGGTTTGTTCGGTCGCGATTGCCGATAGGGGATTTCACCATGAAAATCGAAGTTGATGTAGACCAACTGCGCGAGAGTCTGCTCGACCGCGCGGGGAGTGCGGCGGGCGTGGGTTTTCCGGCCGCCATGCTCGACGTGATGGATATCGAGGACGAGTCGCCCCAAGAGCTCCTAGCCCGAGCCGAACGCGAAGGCCTCGACCTCTGCGACTTTGCCGTCGATGGTGACGCGGACGATGACTACGGCGCAGACGAGGAATGGTAGCCGCGATTGAACTTCAACCCCATCCCTTCAACAAGAAGCGGTGAAATGGGGACTGTTTGGGCTGCTAGAAGGCCTATTCAGTCCCTATTTCACCGCAACTTATGGGTGGGGATGGCTACGACGCCAGCGTGGCGATGACGGCTTCGTCGCCGGCGTATATGAGGGTGTTGCCGTCGGGGATGATGGTTTGGCCGTCGCGCTTGAGCATCACGACGATAAAGGGGTGCTTGCCTTGTGGCACATCGCGCAGGCGCAGTCCTGCCAGGCGACCGTGGGGTGTCACGGTGACCTCGCGCAGCGTAACCTCGGCACGCTCTTCAAACGTCGGCGCGGCCATAACCAGAAGGTCGCCTTCTTCGATCACGGTATCGCCGTTGGGCAGCACCGGGTGCGCGCCGTCGCGCAGCACCAGGACTACGAGCATGTCCGTCGCACTGCCAATGTCCGCGAGCGAGCGCCCCGCAAACGGATGCCCTACACCCACCTTGAGCTTAACGAAAGACATGCCGTCCTCGTCGCGGTAGTCGTTAAACGTGCGGCGCACGTCGCCTTCCGCGTCGATCATATCGAGTTTCTTCGCCACCGCCGGCAGCAGCGAGCCCTGCACCATAATGCTCGACACGGCGATCACAAACACCAGGTCAAACAGGTCGTGACCACCGGGAACACCGACCACCACGGCAAAGAGGCTAAACACGACCGAAGCGGCACCGCGCAGACCCGCCCAGCTTACGAGCGCAACCTGGCGAGGGTTAGTCTTAAAGGGCGCCAACAGCAGGCCCACGGCGATGGGGCGGCTCACAAAGAGCATAAACGCCATGAGTGCCAGGCCCGGTAGCAGCATTTGCGGCAGGCGTGCGGGCGTCACGAGCAGACCGAGCAAGAAGAAGATAGTCATCTCGGCCATCTCGGTGAGGGTATCGAAGAAGTGTGCCATTTCGACCTTGCCGGTGATGTCGCTCGCGCCCAGAACAATACCTGCCAGGTATACGGCCAAAAAGCCGTTGCCGCCCAGGTAGCTCGGCAGCGCGTAGGCCACGATCGCCACGGCGAACAAGAAGATGGTCTGCGCGCCCTCGGCCGTTGCATGTGCGCGTTCAATCAGGCGGCTGGATGTCCAGCCGATGGCAAGGCCCAGCCCCACGCCCAGGATGATCTGCTTGGCCAGCAACACGGGAATGTCGATGTTGCCGCCCGCCGCGAGGGTCGCGAGCACCGCGGTGAGCATGTAGGCGACGGGGTCGTTGGAGCCTGATTCGACCTCGAGCAGCGAGTCGGTGCCGCCCTTTAGTGACAGGCTGTGCTCGCGCAGCACGCTAAAGACGCTCGCCGCATCGGTCGACGCCACGACCGAGCCTAGCAGCAGGCCGCCTATCCAGTCGAAGCCCAGCGCGAAGTGCGCAAAGGCGCCCGTGATGCCGGCGGTGATGACGACGCCGAGCGTGCTCAGCAGTACCGCGGGCGCGGCGACGGGCTTGGCACGGTCGATGTTGGTGTTAAAGCCGCCGTAGAACATGATGAACAGCAGCGCCGTGCTGCAGACGGTTTCGGTAAGCGCGTAGTCGCTAAAGTCGATGTGCGCGGGGCCGTTGACGCCCAGCAGCATGCCCAGCGCGATAAAGATGAGCAGGGTGGGGAAGGGGAGCTTTTTGCCGACGGGTTTGATGGTCAGGCACAAAATGATGACGAGGCCGATAAAGAGAAGTATCTGGTTCATGGATAGTGTCCGCTTCTGGGTGGTTTGCGTGGCACGGTCAATTATCTGTGGTTATTTGTACCCAAAGGTGGTGGGTTTATGGGGCCGAGCCGCGGGCGTTCGCATTATCGACACGAGGCCGGGGCGGGGGGGTGGTGCTGGGTGGAGCGTTGATGATGGTGGCGCGGTATTTCCGGAGCGTGCGGGCGGCCGCTTGTGGCCGTTGGCTGTGGTGGCACTTTCCACCGTTATTGCAACGGAGTACAATGGGTAACGTTTAAGTTCAACTTGAAGTTTTAGTCGTGGCATCGGGCTTCGGCCGTAATGCAGGGAAAGGCGTTCCATGGCGATCTATGTGACATCTGATGCTCACGGGCACGTGCACGCACTGGACGAGGCCCTTTCCAAGATCTCGCTGACGTCCGACGACACGCTATATGTGCTGGGCGACATGATCGACCGCGGTCCCGATCCGGTCGGTGTCATCAACTTGGTGCGGTCGCTGCCCAACGCTCGCGTGCTTAAGGGCAACCACGAGCAGATTATGCTCGACGCGATCATTGGCCAGGACCCGCTCGATGCCGAGACCTGGGATATCAACGGCGGTTGGACCACGCGCCAGCAGCTCAACGAAATGGAGTTTGAGGCATACGAGGAGCTAGTGCGTTGGGCTGCTGCCCTGCCGCTCTATGCGGTGACAGAGACTGTCGAGCGGCCGTACCTGCTGGTGCACGCCGGTATTCAGACCGAGGCGGCGCGCGCGTTTTTGCTTGAGCATGGCGTCGATTGCGGCGACGGCAGGGGAGCGGTCGATGCCGATCGCGAGCTGCTGCAGCAAATGCTCGCCGTGCAGTCGTCCGATGACTTGCTCTGGATTCGCCATGGCTATTGGGATGCCCCGACGGGGCTGCTTTCTGCCGAGGGCACGGGTCCGGTCGTGGTGAGCGGCCACACGCCCACGGTGTCGCTGGGGCGCTATTGCGAGGTTGGCGGCCTGGCAGGGCTCGATGAGGAGTCGGGCCGCGGGCAAATGGTGCGCTTGGGTGGCGAGGATACCGCCGGTGTGCCCGATCGCATCGATATCGACTGCGCGGCGGCCACCGGTTCCGAGTTCGGCCGCGTCGGGATCCTGCGTCTGGATGACGGGGCGGAGTTTTATGCGAACATCAACCCGGGCGAATAATCGCTGCAAAGGGTAGCTAATTTGAACTGCCTCCCATTTCTTGGACATGAGAAATGGGAGGCTTTTTATGCGTGTC